>JAUHWN010000027.1 GCA_030424665.1 Bdellovibrionia bacterium
CAGACCTGAGAAGAAGTCGTTCTCAAAGCCAAAAAAGAAGTTTGATGATTCTTCGGATCAGCCTCAACGAAAGTCATCTTCAAAGCCAAAAAGACAAGCGGTGAAACCTTCAAAATCCAAAAAGAAATTCTCAGCTAAATCCAGTGGACCTTCTAAAAAGAAGTTTGGTTCTAAGAAAAAGGCTGGAGCAAAAGGGCCAAGATCTAAATTTAAGTCAAAGTCACGCTCGAAATCTTCTGGAAGAGGCTCTGCTCGCAGTTCTCGTTAGAATTGAATTGAGATTGCTGCGAGAGCTGAAATGCCACCCAGAAAGTACATAGAGTTTTTAACGTCTGGATTGTTCTCCTGGCTCGCTTGATAAATATTAAGTGCTGCAAGGGCAGTATAAGTCGAAAAATGAATCCACTTGTTTGTTTCTTTTTGTTTTTCTCTAAGTGCGATGTAGTTTCTAACTAGTTCATCCCTTTGCTGATCAGAGAGGGATCTCGTCGAGGACAAAAGTTCGTAAAAATTTCGTTCTGAACTTCCGATATGGTACTGGTAGTAGCCATAACCAAAGGCCGCTATCGAAAGGGACTGTGAAAATGAGTAGACCCACTTTTCGATGGGGCTATTGACGTTGGAGTAGCCGATAGATGCTCCCGTAAGCACGAGCCCCGAACTGATCATATAAGCCAGTCCCGTTCGTATTTGGTGACTTTCTAGCTCTGCCATTTTGATTTGAAACGAGGCCCAGTTCATAGCTTTAAGATCGATTGAAGAGGTTTCGGTTTTAAGGCCAAAGAGTTCCTTTTTAGGTTGGGCCTCGCTCGGAGAAGAATCGGGAATAAGGATTTGCCCCGAAACTTTTGCACTAAAAGTCATAAAAGTGATTAATATGAAGGGGCGGAGTATAAATTTAATAGACAAGGCCAAACTCCAGGTTCACGCTATTATCTGTTTTTTTACCACCATCCCAATTGTTGAGAGTCTTTTGCACAAATGATATTCCTGTTTTGGCCGAAAGAAAGCTCGTACCCACGCCAAGTGCTAAATGTTCGTTGCCGATGGAAGCACTTGTCGTCATCAAGCCCAGTCCATAGTTGGCAACCATTTGAAAACCATCAATAAAACGAGAGTTCTCTTTATCAAGGCGATAGTTCACACCTGTTTCAAGACGTCCCCAAAGTTTATCTTTTAGGGGAGAGAGGGAAAAGCCGAGATCAGCGTAGCTTTTAGTGAGTTCTTTGGGCGTTGAATCGCCAGAATTACTCAAGGTCATATTTTGTACGAAAAGAGAAAGCTTAGGTGACCACTCTATTTTATGCTGCCAAAGAAATCCAAAGTCGAAATGAATACTGTCGTGGCGCTGAATATCTAACAATTCTGGATCCGCCAGAACATCAAATAGGGCGAGTTCCTGAAATAGGGTTTCTCTTTGGGAGGCACGTATTTGTAAGCCTGTACTTATGGTCCACTTTTCGAATTCGAAGGGCTTGGCAAACTGCACGCGAATTGATTCTTCGACGAGTATCTTGAGGTCGACTCGAGGGTAGGATCGGTTTCGCAGTTCTGAGTAGAAACTCATTGATAAAGGGATGTACGCTAATGAAAACCAAGAATTCTTAACCCAGAGCACCCCGGTGGCTTGTAGGTCAAGAGCCTCGGTCTCCTCAAGTAGTTTATTGACTACTGCAAGTTCATCCTTGTGTTCAATATCTTTTCTATAGGCATCAATTCGTTGATAATTTTCACCAAGGGAAACATTGGCTACAAATTGGGGCCTTTGAGTAAAGATCAGTTGGGCCGGGTTGCACGGGATTGACCCAGGGCCCGGGTTGATCAAGTGGCAGGACTGTCCTAAGACATTTTGGTTCAGGTCTAGGGCCTGGGGTCCTTTGAAGTTAATCGTTCTTGCTGCCGCGGTGCTGAAAAGCAGGTTAAAAATCACAAACTGGAAAATACTTAGTGAGTTCTTCATAGGCATGTGCTGGCCTCGGACCAGTTGATGCCGACAAGGAATTTCTCAATAGTATCGAGTTCTGGTTCGTCCAGGGTATCTACCGAAAACCCATGCACCGATTTAAGAACTTTATCGATATCTTTCTGACTCTTCGGAAGAGCCGAGTGAAGATTTTCGAGAAAAAGGGTGATGTCTTTTTGAAAGCTATTTATTTCTTTTGAAAAGGTCGCGTAGGCCACGGGGCAGAGTTCTAACGAGCTAAAGTATTCTTTATTTCGAATCTTACCATTGATGAGAATCAGTCTTAAAGAAGCCTTGTAGAGTTTTTGCCCCAATGGGGTGAGTGAGTTTTCGACCTCGAGAATTTGTATGGCTTTTTCCAGATCAGCTCGCCCTGAGTTCTCTGTATAGGGAAGGACATCAATCAGTTCGACAATGTCGCCAAGAATAAAGAGGAGGCGGTAGAAAGATGTTATGATATCCCGATCTTCATCGTTTGGCTTCAGCGCCGGGTTGGCTGCAAGGGCCAATTGAATTTTTTGATCGATTTCCTCTTCGAGATTTTCAGTTATCGAACTCAATTTTTTTAGTTGGCCTAGAAACTCCACAAAATCTTTCAGCTCGATTCCAGATCGCTTGATATAGGCAGAAGCAAGGACCTGGCGCATCCGATTTTGCTCTTGTGAGACCATTTTTACATCCAAATGAGGGGTTAAGAGCTCAATCGATCGGTCTGGTTGGTTTTGGTCTACCCAGTACTCAGCCTCTTTTATCGCCTTCAGATCTTCACTTTCTTCTTTGGATGAATCCACGCTACCTGAACAAGATACAAAAAGACTTGTAAGGATTACTAGGGCCAAGACCGCTAAGTGGTAGTAAGGCTGAGGAAATTCTTTATTGATCACCATTTAGGTAGATTTCAGTGCAATTGTGATGCTAATAAATGGGAAATTTTTATAGCGAGAGATCTCTGTAAAATTGTAAGTCTCAAACATTCTGGGGGGAGCCAATGTTGAGGAGATTCATTCAAAATCTTTTCGTCTTGTCACTGTTTTGCTGTGGTCACTCCCAGGCACAAGTCGATTTTGATTTAATTTTTGAACAAATAGCTGAATCCCCATTGGGATTTAAAAGTCTGATGGATGCCTATGGAATCAGCGAATCCGCACAGACTCTCGATGTGAATAAACGAAAAAGCTTTATCCACCCCGCAAGTGGTTACCTTATAGAGTCTGTAGAATTAAAGGGTGAAAAGGTAAAGCCATTTTCTCTTCATATTCGTTACCCTGGTACGAAAAAGCCTGATCATGCAATACCCGTGATTTTTGTGGCTGCTGGCCTTTATTCTTCTGTAGATACTCTCAATTTGCTTCCTAGAAGGTCCGATGTGATATTCGTGGTCTTTGAGTATTCATTTAAAAAGTCCCCAAGTGTTGATTTTTTTGCAGGGATTGAATCGGCGATCCCTTCCATTCCCCAGCAAGTCTCTTCAGCTCTTTATTACTTATCCCAGCAGCCATGGAGTAAGCCCAATGAACTCCATAGTATCGGAATTAGTTTTGGGAGCATGGTTATGCCTCTTTGCTTAAGAATAGCTCAACTCCAGAGGACAAAAATCCATTCTACGATTCTTGCCTATGGTGGCGCCGATATCACCATTATTCTGAATCATGAACTCGAAGGTAAAATTGGCCACCGCGAAAGAGAGATTTTGGTGGAATTTTTGTCAGTTCCATTGAAGTTTTTTGATCCAACGAGACATTTACCAGAATTGAGTACTGAAATCCTTATTGCCTACGGCAAGGAGGATCGAGTGATACCCTTTTCTTCTACGGAAAAAATGATTGAACTGACTCCGGACCCTAAGACCGTCGTCGAATTACCTGGGGCTCATATCGATATTGGCGAATGGGAAGTAATTTCAGACTTTGGAAATCTCGTTATTGAATGGTTTTTAGGTTTGGGAACAATTGAAGAATAACTTGTCTTTAAAAAATGCATATAGTACCCAGTGTGTCCGAGTGTTTGGGAGGATAATTAAATGTTAAGAAGAGCTTTATATCTCGTTGTTTCTATTTGTTTGCTTTGGAGTGTTCAATCGGCTGCCGAATCTTTAAGCTTTGGCCAGGATTCGCCTGCTAAGCACCTTAAAGAAAATCCTGGTGATTTAAAATACTTTATTGAATTCATTGAGGGGAGAGACGACCTTACTGAAATTCAAAAAGAAGCTTATGTAGCCCTTGCAACGGGAGACACTCAATCTCTTATGGGAGATGACGTTCTCGAATTGCTCCCTGCTGCCGATGTGAATTGGTTTTATGGATTTAATGAAGAAGTTGTCGATGGTCAGCCTCGCCTTTTTGATGCGGCCCGAGTGGATACGCGTTTGGATGCCTATAGCTACACTGATTGTTTGTCCCGAACGATCTGTGTGATGGTTTCAAAGGGGTCTCAGCGCCTCTATGCATTTTACCGAGGTCGCCAGATTTGGCTGCCTGGCAAGAAAGCTTATGTTCCCGTTTCAACGGCGCGAGCAGGAAAAGTCACTCCGAATGGCCTATTTACTGTTCAAGAACTAGCCCATGCTGGAAGAACTTCAAACCTTTATCCAGGTGCGGGTCTTTTCTATGCAATGCAGATCCACGGTCATATCTTTATTCACGGGACTAATAGGAGCAACTATCCTTACCTTGGTTCACCAGCTTCATCGGGCTGCATTCGAACTCGTTTTGAAGTGGCTGAGTTTCTCAATCTTTGGATGCGTGAAAAAGGTGGTAGAAGTTCTGGGGTGTTGCAAGATCGCTCTGCAGTGCGAGTGATCGTCGCTGACTCGATACCAGATGAGTACCTCTCAGTTTACTAATTTAATGCACAAATTTTAATTGAGAAAGGTGCCCATTGAGGCACCTTTTTTAGTTTGATGATGTTGTAGAGAAAGGAGCCTATTAATAGGGGGCTTGTTAATCTACCGCCCTTAAGCGAGGTTTTTGAGGAATTCTTTGAGTTGGTCTTCTTTAAACCCGACCACACCCTCTTTGCCGCTAATAATAAAAGGACGTTTAATAAGTTTACCGTTCTTTGCTAGGATCGAAAGTGCATCGGCATCGGAAAGCCCATTTTTTAATTTCTCAGACATTTTCAGCTCACGGTATTGTACTCCTGAGGTGTTAAAAAGGTTTTTTAGACTGCCTCCCTTAGCCTTAAGAGAATTAAGCATCGCTTTTAATTCATTCATGCTAGGAGGTTGATCGACAATGGGAATGGCTTTGTAGGCGATTTTTTTGCCGTCTAAGTATTTTAAAGCTTTCTTGCAAGTGCTGCATTTATTGTATTCATAGACTTTCATTGAATCCTCTTTCTAAACTCACATTCTTAAATTTAAAATAATCCGGTTACTTTTCCGTCGGAATCAATATATATTTTATCCGCTGACGGTATTTTAGGAAGTCCCGGCATAGTCATTAAGTCACCACAGATAGCTACGACAAAGCCAGCACCTGCTGATAGGCGAACCTCGCGAATGTGAAGTATATGATCTCCAGGATTTCCTCTTTGGTTGGAATCACTCGAAAAGGAGTATTGGGTTTTGGCTATGCAAATCGGGAGATGGCCATGATCTTTTTGCCAAGCTTCTAGAAGCCGTTTAACGGGCTTGCTTGCGGAAACTCCCGAAGCTCCATAGATACATTTTGCGACGGATTCGATTTTTTGCCAGAGGGTATCGGAACTCTTGTAGGTAAAGTTCACTTCATTAGTCTTCTCTGGAATATTTTGCAAAAGAGTTTCAGCGAGAGCTTGAGCACCGCGGCCCCCTTCGGCCCAGTGGTGAGAAACCGCACTGGGAACACCTTTTTCGGTCAAGTAGGATTGAAGAAAAACAAGTTCTTCATTTGTGTCCGATGAAAAGTGATTGATGGCAACGAGGCAGGGGAGTGAAAAATGACTTCTAATATTCTCCAGATGTCTGTCTAAATTAGATAGGCCCTTTTTTAAGGCGTCGATATTGGATTTGTTAAGGTCTTTTCTTTCGACTCCGCCGTGATATTTGAGTGCCCTTACGGTTGCTACGAGAACTATGGCGTCGGGTTGCAAGCCTGACTGTCGACATTTTATGTTAATAAATTTTTCAGCTCCTAAATCGGCGCCAAAGCCGGCCTCGGTAATGACATAATCACCCATGCGCAAGGCTGTTTGCGTGGCAATCAAGCTATTGCAACCATGGGCGATGTTGGCAAAAGGGCCCCCGTGAATAATCGCGATATTATTTTCGAGAGTTTGTACAAGGTTTGGGCGAAAAGCATCCTTGAGTAAAACAGCCATGGCTCCTTGGGCATTGAGGTCTTTTGCGCAAATGGGTTTTCCTTCTTTGTTGGTACCGACCACGATTTTACCAAGACGCTCTTTTAAGTCATTTAACGAGGTTGCGAGGCATAGAATGGCCATGACTTCTGAAGCGGGCACAATATCAAAACCACTTTGCCTCGGATACCCATTGCCTGAACCACCGAGGGAATGAACCACCTCTCGAAGAGCACGATCATTCATATCCAGGACCCGGCGCCAGGTTACTTTTCTAAGGTCTATATTGAGATTGTTACCTCGGTGGATATGATTATCAATCAGGGCAGCGAGAAGGTTATTGGCTTGAGCGATGGCTGCGAAGTCTCCTGTAAAGTGGAGGTTGATATCTTCCATGGGTACGACCTGGGAATATCCACCGCCTGCAGCTCCGCCTTTCATGCCAAATACAGGTCCCATTGAGGGCTCTCGCAAGCAGACCACTGCCTTTTTACCCAGGCTATTTAAGGCATCTCCAAGCCCCACAGATGTCGTCGTCTTACCCTCACCAGCAGGTGTTGGACTCATAGCCGTTACTAAGATGAGTTTTGCTGTTTTATTGTTTTCGAGGTGTTTAATGCCTTCGTTGGTAATCTTGGCTTTATAGTGTCCATAGGGTTCGAAGTGTTCGTCTGAAAAATCGAGATTTTTTTTCAGCAATGTCGATAGTTTTTCGAGCTTGGCATTTTGAGCTATTTCAATGTCGGTGAGACTCATACTTCCCCCCAAATCGGATTGGAACGTTAGCCTATAAGGCTTTGTGCTAAAAAAAAAGAAAAAACCGAGGATTTTGAGTCTTGTTAAATTCATTGATTCATCAACTGGAGCCCCATAGACTGGCATCACGTATCTTAACAGAACCTTGAGCTTTGGAGATCATTCAATGATTGCACAAGTCATTTTGCCCCTCAGTTTAGCCTTTATCATGTTTTCTATGGGTTTGGCCTTGGTGGTCGATGATTTCAAGAAGGTTTCAAGGTTTCCTAAGGCCTTTATAATTGGCTTACTCTTGCAAATTATAATGCTTCCTGCGTTGGCAATTGGGCTTGGCTATTTTTGGCAGCTCTTTCAAACGCCAGATCCGACGATCCTTGCCGGCTTAGTGATACTTGCGGCCTGTCCCGGTGGAGTGACTTCCAATATGATGACCCATTTGGCAAAAGGGGACACGGCACTCTCCATTTCATTAACTGCGGTGACAAGTTTACTCAGTCTTCTAACACTTCCTTTTGTCGTTAATTTGGGATTGGATTTGTTTTTAGAGCGCGAGCTCAACGTGGCATTGCCAATTGGTAAGACCGTCCTTGGAATTTTTCTAATTACTACATTTCCGGTAGCCATCGGCATGCTGATCCATCACAAGAAAAAAGATTGGGCCATTAAATTTGAACCAAAAGCAAAGCTCATCGCGAGCATTCTTTTCGCGCTCACTGTGCTTGGTGCTATCGCGCAAAATTGGACCTTACTTATGGAAAGTTATCAAACGGTAGCACCTATGGCATTGAGTCTAAACCTAATAACAATGGTGCTGGCTTATCTTGCGGCAAAGGCACTAGGACTTGTCGAACGGCAGGGCCGAGCCATTTTATTTGAGTGCGGTTTTCAAAACGGAACTCTGGCAATTACAGTGGCCCTTACCTTTCTAGGAGAAGAGGCTCTGATGATCCCTGGGGCCATTTACTCGCTGATAATGTTTGTTACCGGCGGAATTTACCTAGCGATCCTCGCAAAGAAGCCTATTTAAAGGTCTTCGAAAGGCTTGAGCTTAACCAAGCGATTATTTCCTGTATCAGAAACCCAGATGTTTCCTTTGGAATCAACGGCAATCCCTTGAGGGTAGTAGAATTCGCCCGCGCCACGTCCTTTTTTTCCAAAACTTTTAAGGTGGTTGCCATTAGAGTCAAGGATATTTATATTGTGATTCTCTATATCAGTTACGTATATATTATCATTTGAATCGAGAGCCAGTGCTCTTGGTTCTTGTAACGGACTCTCTTTTAAGTTTTCTAAATCGAGTTCCCCAAAACTACGAATCAAATTTAAGTCTGAATCGTACTCAAAAAAGTGGCAATATTTTTTCTCTCCACAAAGTGCAGGTTTATGGCTTAATACAATTATGTTCCCATTTTTTTTGTTTACCATGTCAAAGTTTCCATCATTGCCCCTTGCCCATGGTGGGTCCATGGGAGGATCTTCGGGCATCTCTTTTAGTGGGGCTAGGCCACCATTCCAGTCAAAAAGATGATTGCCTTCTGAATCTAAGACTATGACTTGCCTTCGAGAGTAGTAATACTTCGAAAGGTCTTCACCAATATTGGTTTTTTGAACGAGGATTTGACCCGTCGAAGTCACGTGCAAAGAGTTTGAAACATAGGTGTAATAGTAAAGACTACTCTGCAGGCTTTGGGTGTCGGCATGGCCGTAAGGATCGATTATTTTTACTTTGTAGTCTTGAGTATCGAATTCTACGTACTCTAAATTAGCAGTTCTTGCTTCGACACCGCTATTAGCGTAAATTCTTCCCTTGCTGTCTAAAGAAATGTCGAAGAGACAGTTTTCTATACTTTTTTGGCCAATATAAGGAACTCCATGTATCTCATTGGTATACGAACTGATGAGCTGCCCTTCGTTGTTGTAAACTTGAATTCTTCGATTGTTGGCATCGGCTACATATAACTCGTCTTTGTCGTTGATAGCCATTCCACAGGGCACATTAAATTCTCTGTCTTTCATTCCCGCAGAGTCCCATTCACTGATCAATTTTCCATTGTCATCGAAAATCGCGATTTTATTTTCTAAGAGGGTGATGTACCCATAAGGTGTTTTGGTGAGTAGTTTAAGTATCGGCTTGGGGCCCTCACTCCATGGTACTTCAAAGCTTAGCTTCCTCTTTATTTCTCCAGTTTCGTCTAAGTAATAGTAATTATAGGGATTAACCTCTTGTAATGATTCGTAGTCATTATTTGGATAAGGAGATGAAGGGTATTGCGGAAGTAATTGGAGATTCTCCTTAAAGAGAAAATCGGTGTCCCCTTGAAGGATGCCAGCAAAAAAGTATCCATTTCTACTGGGGCGCGGATTTTCAATTCCAATGGATACGGTCCTATCTGTGATATCGACCCTATCTATTCTGTTTTCTTGGAGATCATAGTTCCGACAATCCAATAAAATATTCCCGTTCTTGTCTCGCGATAGTGAGTTTATCCCCCAGTAACTATCCCCTCGATCATACCCGGTGAATCTATCGATTAATTTCTCAGATAGGATCAGGTTATGATCGTATAAGCTTAACATCCTTCTGTACTGGTGAATTACGAAAACACCTTCCTCGGTCGGTAGTATGTAATCGACATCTTGATCGCGAAGTTCTTTGAGTTTGTTGCCCTGATAATCTATCTTGAATAATTTTTTGTTAGCGACCAAGTATATGAATTTTTCGAACGTGTAGAGTATTCCCTTCGTTATATTCAAGTCAAAATTATGAAGTTTCACAGAATTCGATATTTCCCCGATACTGTTAAAAAATACGAGAGATTCGCTTTGTTTATCTATAGCAACGAACTTACCGTTGTTGAGAACTTTTAGATCTTGAATTTTATAAAGAAACTGATTCTTACCAATAATCTGGATCGAGGCTTCGACCTTTTGCTTGTCCTCACCAAGGCCCGAGTCTTCGACTTCGATGAGAATATTTGGAGAGCCAATGTTATTTGGTATCTCTATGATGTACTGGTCTTCTGAAACTTTTTGCAATTGTACGTTTGTGGGTGTAACTGTGACTTTATAAGGTTTTGTTCCACCATCGATTTTGATTTCTTCTTTACTTCCTGGGGTTGCACTTTCGGGGGCTTCGACAAGGAGTTTACCGTCGTAGGCTCCGCCATTACCGGCTAATGTGACGAGGCTATTACCCCCGCCCTTTTTGACTTCGCAGTTTTGAAAAAGGACGAAAAGTATCGTCATAACCACGAATATTAGAAATTTTGACCAACTTTTACCCATCACCATGTACATCTGATTTTAGTCTAGATGTCTGATTTGACTTAGTAATTTGCGATTTTGTATCAACTTATTGCGATCCAATTTGAGAAGTGATTCAAATGGGCGCAACTTTTCGGTTTCTTAGGTGTTTTTGGGAGTAAGACCAGGGGGAATGTATGAGTCTGAAATTCATAGTTTTCTTATTTCCATTTTTACTTGTTGGATTCAACAATTGCTCTGAGATGAAGCTCTCCGAGAAGGCTTTTCAGCAACTAGAAAGTGATTTTGAGGAGCCAGCTGACCCGCAAGAAGATGAGCCCGTAGAAGAGTCCCTTGAATTGTGGCCCGAAGATGCGAAGGCCTTTAAGGTGGAAGTCAGTGCGGATCAATCCACCTTTCATGGGCTCCCGCTGGCAGAGATCAAAGGAATCGTCGTCTGCTTTCATGGGACCGGTGGATCTGGGCAAAGTTGGTTTAGCCAGTTCCTCGTCGACGCTGAAGAGGAGAGTTCAAAAGACATGGGTAAGCTTGAAGCCTCTTTGTGGACTTATAAAGCTTTGAAGTCGGGCCTAATTGTTGTGGCACCCACTTCTCTGGATCGAGCGAATAAGCAATGGCAAACTTCGACGAATCCCAACGCGCCAACGGATGATGTGTTGAATGTAAGAGCTTACCTTGAACAACTGAAGACGGATTTAAATTTACCGGACAGTCTTCCGCAGTTTTCAATTGGAATGTCAAATGGTGGTGGCTTTGCTCCCTACTTTGCATTTTGGGAGGATTTCGATCGTGTCGCTGTTCACTCGTCTCCAGGAGGCATTGCTCAATTTAGTATTTACAACATTCCTACAATCTGGATTCGTGGATTACAGGATTCGGTCATTAATCACCAAAACACCGAGAATAATCTCGGTTCCTTGAGGTCGCGCATCGGTAGTGGCAATGTTCCTGTTCATTACTTCGAGCGAAGGTCCCTTCAAGAAAGTGATTTTTTAATTGAGAAGGAGCTTTACGCCCATTTGATATCGCTTTTAAAAGACAACAATTTACTGGACGAGGATCACGTTTTGAATTTTCCGATGGTCGATACCAGTGTTGATAAATTTGCACAAATGAACCTGAAAAAGGATGTGTTGCAGGATATTCTTGCCGAGGACCCTCAGTTGGGTACTTTGTTTGGTTATCTGCAAGAAAGACTTTTACTCCTAGACGGAGAACATCGATTTACTTCCCAGTTTTTTCCAGAAACAATTGAATTCTTCTTGGATCAGGACCTTGTCTCGCAAAATTGATACCTTGATTGTCTTGCCAGAGTCCCTAATAATTAAAGTGCGATTGACTGTGTATTGAGTCAAGGAGCCTCGTTTATGAAGAACCTATTTAAGGGAATCATAGTTTTTCTTTTTAAGCTCTCTAGTTGGAAAGTCGTCGGGGAAATACCTTCAGGGATGAAAAAGGCTGTCTTGGTAGGAGCACCACACACTTCTAATTGGGATCTATTTTACACACTTGGCCTCATGTACACCCTTGATTTAAAATTCAGGTTTCTAATTAAAGAAGAAGCCATGGTTTTTCCCATTAAATACTTCTTGCGAGCCTTTGGTGCGTACCCCGTCGCTCGAAGTGAACCGGGACATCACTATGTCGATCAAATTGCCCGAGTCTTTGATGAAAACGAAGAGTGCTTTTTATGTATTGCTCCCGAAGGGACGAGGAAGCCAGTAAGAAAATGGAAAACCGGTTTTTACCATATTGCCGAAAAGGCTGAGGTTCCCATTCTCGTGGGTTATCTAGATTGCGATAAAAAGGTCGTTCACATTGGCAAAGTATTAGATCCATCGCGCCTCTCAGAAGATGAAGCCATGACGGCACTCAAAGAGATTCTAAGAAAAGCCGTTGCCAAAAAGCCAGAAAATTTTCTGCTCTGAAAGTTGGTCCTCGTTGGGGTTTCTGCCTTGAGTCAATGGAGCCTATCATGAAGGGTTGACCTGATACTCGATTCACTAGAGAACAAAGCTATGAAATTACTCAGTTGGAATGTTAATGGAATTAGAGCCTGTGGTAGAAATGGTTTTTTGGATTGGTTTGAAAAAGAAAAGGCCGATATTGTTTGCCTCCAAGAAATAAAAGCCACTCCCGAACAAGTCGATGAGAACTTTCGCAATCCTCTCAAATATCACGCTCTTTGGAATCCGGCGGAAAAGCTCGGTTATAGTGGTACTGCCATATTTTCAAAAAAAGAACCCCTCGAGGTTAAGTACGGAATAGGTGTTAAGGAATTAGACCGAGAGGGCCGAGTGATTATCGCTAAATACCCAAAGTTTACAGTCGTGAATTCCTACTTTCCGAACAGTAAAAGGGATCACTCGCGCCTGCCGTTAAAGATTAAATTCTGTAAGAAGTTTTTAAAAGAAATGAATAAGCTTCGCGATCAGGGTGAAAATCTCGTTATGTGTGCTGATTGGAATATTGCCCATCAAGAAATTGACCTTAAAAATCCAAAAACAAATAAAAAAAATGCTGGATTCCTACCTGAAGAACGGGCCTGGATGACTGAATTTATCGAAGCCGGTTACTTTGATACTTTTAGGCAGTTCGAACCAGAAGGTGGACACTATACGTGGTGGAGTTATCGTCCTGGTATTCGCGAACGCAATGTAGGATGGCGCCTCGATTACTTTATGATGAATGAAGAGGCTAAGGGCCGTCTTAAAAAAAGTTATAATCAGCCCGAGGTTCAGGGTTCTGATCACTGTCCAGTAGCAATAGAGTTAAAAAGGTAAAGGAGTTGGGTGAGCTTTTTCATCGAGATTCATTAAATAACTCCGTCAAAGTCTGTAAGTACTTGAAAGAGCTAGTATTTATTAATCAATCCATAAGTTTTGCCAATGCTTGAGAAGCATATTATTAATTATTTTAGTCAACTGAGCTGAGCTAAAAGAACCTTCTCACTCTCCCTTGGGAGATCTGGTGAAGGGAATATAAGGAATTGGCAGGGGCTCGGTACCTTCTTTTAGGAATTTTCACTCTCGGCAGCAGTGTCTTTATGATTGCTGGGCTGTTGCCAGGAATTGCTCAAACGCTCAGTGAGCCTATTGCCATCGTAGGGCAAGGAATCACGGCGTTTGCGGTTTCCTATTTAATTTCGGCTCCGTATTTTTCGGTTTCATTAGCAAGATATTCACTAAAGAAAAAAATTCTGAGTGCTTTAGTGGTTTTCATTCTAGGCAATTGCTTAACGGTATTCTCGGAGAGTTTGTTTCTATTCATTTCGAGTCGAGTCATTACTGGCATTGGAGCAGGCCTATTTAATCCATTAGCCGTCGACTTAGCAATTCGAATCGTTGGCACAGACAAAAAGGGTAAAGCGTTGAGTTTAGTTTGGGGAGCCCATAGCGTTGGTGTCGTTTTTGGTGTTCCCATAGGAGTTTATCTCTCCCAAGTCATATCGTGGCAGGTCTCCATTTTAATAATGGTTGTATTAAGTCTAATTTCATTTATGGGATTGCTTTTTTCTAAAGGCGACTATTATCAGAAAGGTCAAAACTATCAAAGTAGGGCTCTGAAAACAGTATTAAACCCCAGTGTGATCGGTATCTTGGGTATCAGCCTTTTAACTTGCATGGTAACAACGGGACTGTATTCGTTTGTCAGTCTACTTCAAAAGAAATCTCTGCACGCATTACCAATGATACTTTTGATTTGGGGTGGCGGTGGGGTCATAGGTAGTTTCTTTATCGGTCGAGTTGTGGATCGTCTAAAAAAACCTCAATTAGTTATGAGTATTTTGCTATTTGGACTTGCGCTAAATTTCGTTTTACTCGCTCAAGTTGTAAATATCTATATTGTTGGACTCATTCCCTTTTTTATATGGGGATGCCTTGGTTGGGCGACA
The DNA here is from genome assembly GCA_030424665.1 of Bdellovibrionia bacterium. Lineage (GTDB taxonomy): Bacteria > Bdellovibrionota > Bdellovibrionia > Bdellovibrionales > JAGQZY01 > JAUHWN01. Next base: position 14,157 of record JAUHWN010000027.1, read on the forward strand.
GTGAACCCACAAGTATGTTCCCTTATTGAAGGTCGGGAAGACTATACCTCAGAGCTGTCAGCATTCAATTCTTCGGCAATTGGTTTAGGAGGTGCTATTGGCACTTCCTTTGGTGGTCTTCTACTCAGTGGAGGAATACAGTCAGAGCATCTACTTTATTTAGCTTCGATTTTTCTGTTTTTGGTTTTGATAATTCAAGTCTTAAAGAATGGGCTGAGTAGAGAGGTTGGTGAAAAATATGGCTAAGCCTATTGTTATTGTCGATCCTCGATCGTCAGGAAGTACTCTTGCTCCTTCTTTCATACAAGCGGGATACGAATGTATTGGAATAACTTACGAAGCTCATCGTGAGCAAAGAGGTTTTGCAAGAACTATTGAAAAGAAAGACTTTAAAAGAATAATACTTTTTCAGGATAATATCGAAGAAAAGATAAAAGATGTCAATCCGCTTGCTATAATTCCTGGAGCCGAAAGAGGCGTTGAGTTGTCTGAAACACTGACAAATATTTTAACGCCAGAATTTTCGAATATATCTAAAGTGAAGTCGAACAGACTAAACAAAATGGAAATGCAGCAAGCATTGGCCTACTCCGGAATCCCTCACTTAAAAACATTTTTAGTGAAAGATTTAATAAAGGCTGAAGCATTGGTAGAGTCAATGAGAGCAAGCGGAGAATTATTCATTTTAAAGCCACCAGATTCAGCAGGCAGTGAAAATGTTTTTCATATAAACTCTGAAGATGATTGGAGAATACCCTTTTTTAAGATTCTAAATGGGCAATCGAATGTTTCTGGCATTCGTAATAGTGGAGTCATTTTACAGGAGATGGCACTTGGCACAGAGTACGCAGTGGGCACCGTCACTGCGGCGGGCAAGCATCACCTTGCCCATCTTATCAAGTACAAAAAAATGAAAATCAATGGCCGAGCCACTGTCTATGAATGTGTTGAATTTGTTGATTTACAAAGCGATGAATGTCTTTCAGTTTATGAATATACAAAGGATGTACTGGATGCACTCGGAATTCGATGGGGAGCCTGTCACAATGAGGTCATATTTACAGAAAATGGTCCACGATTGATTGAGTCGGTCCCTCGTATGACGGGTGGTCCGGTCGTGCACTTTGCAAGGCTCGCAACCGGAAGTAGTCAAGCCGATATGTTAGTGGATGCTTATACAAAAGGGGCCATAAAAGATGAACCTTATACGCTAAAGTCGAGTTTGTTAGGGGCCTTTGTAAATTCGACGAAACGGGGAATATTAAAAAATGTAGAGGTTCTAAATAGAGCCTCAGGCCTCGAAACATTTTGTGAGAATCACTTGTGGGTAAAGAATGGAGATTTTGTAGAAGAAACCGTGGATTACTTAACAAGTTTGGGTGTCATAGCTTTTACCGGAGATCGAGCGAAGATATTTGATGATTATCACAGGCTCCGCAAAATGGAATCACAATTGATAATTCAAGATAATGAGAAGGGATCGAATTCATGAAATTGACGGGTAATAAAATTTTAATTACAGGTGGTGGTTCTGGGATTGGGTTTGCACTCGCTCGAAGATTTATAGGATTAGGTAATGAAGTCATTATTACCGGAAGGAATCGGGAGAAGCTTGAAAGAGCTAAAGAAGAGTTGGGTCCTATCCATATTTATTCTTGTGACTCGAGTTCACAGACGGAACTCATTGAATTTTCGAAAGTCATTCTGAGCGAACATAGGGATATGAACGTACTAATAAACAATGCCGGTGTTTTGGTAAGTCGTAACCTTGTAAATAAAAGTGAAGATTATTCAGAGCTGACAAAAGAAATAGACATAAATATCAAAGGAACGGTCCTTTTAACCAGCTTATTAATGGAACAACTTATTAGTCAGAAGGGAACCATTATAAATGTATCGTCTGGATTGGCATTTGTTCCAATGATGTCTGCCCCTATATATTGTGGTACCAAAGCATTTATTCATTCCTTTACGACGAGTTTAAGGTTTCAGCTGGAAGCAACAGGTGTTGATGTTATTGAGCTTTGCCCTCCTGCTGTAAAAACAAATATGACGGCGAGACTACCTGAAGATAGTTTTTTTGATATTTTGACGACCGAAGCACTTGTTGAGTCGACAATAAAAGGGATTCGAAAAAAACAAAATGAGATCCTTCCAGGGCAGGCAAAGAATATGAGGATGCTCTCTCGAATCGCCCCAAGTTATGTACAAAGGAAGTTGGCAAATGCGTCACGTAACTTCATGCCAAAAACGAAGGAACTGACCTGAGTGGGCTTTGCAGGATTTAGGTCCTGACACAGTATTCAGTGATTGTATGCCGTTCACAGTCTGTAAAAATAAGGGTTCCTCATCCAAGGAGTCCTGTAATGAAGTCCCTGATCATTTTTATTTTAGCATCCGTTGGTTCATCACTCAGCTTCGCCCAAGGTCTATCGGAAAAAGCGGTCAATAAAGCCTTTAATCCGCCCAAGGCCGATAAGAAAAAAAAGAAAAAAGAAGAGATACCTTTGTTAGTCAATGTCGGAGTTTCTTTATCGCAATATCGATTGTTTGACGTATACAACACACCCTCAGGAGCTGAAGAAGTCACTCCTCAGATTTTCGCAACAGAACTCAATTTAAGCGCGGTTGTCGAAAATCAAACGATTCGCCGTTTTAAAGATAAAATTCCAAAAAACTTTCGCGACTTAGCCTTAAAGCTCCGTGAGGTCTCAGCCACCCATCTTTACGTTCCCAAAACCATTTACGTCCACCCAAAGAGCACGGGGAACATTGAAGCCTACGGAATTACTTGGGGATTAACTCCAAGTCTTGGCTTTGGACCCGATTTTTTTCAACTCTTTGTCAGTGGTGGTCCGATATTAACGTACTTGTACTTTCGCGACTTCAATCAAAGTGAAGGGGTGAATTTTATCAATCTTGGTCTTCGGGGAACGGTCGGCGCTAAAGTACCAATGCTCTGGAACCGAGTCGTCCTCGAAGTTGGGGGCAGAGGGGATCTCTATATTCCTCAGAAGTTCTATGGCGATGAGGGTCTGTGGAATATCCGCGGAGTCTACGCCATGTTCCACTTCCGCTTTCCGATCACGGTCGAAGCCGAAATCTAAGTATACGTGGACCACGTCACTTCTTCCTGGTATTCAATCCTCCAGGAGGTTCTGTGGAAATACGTGAAATTATATCCAAAGAAGAATCGAGCCGAGTCTTTCCCCTGATCGCAGATATTCGTAATCACCTAACTTTGGCATCGTACTTAGAAGTTTTAAAGGCTGCCAGGGAGGAAGGTTATAAGCTTCTTGGTTTGTACGAAGGTGAAGACTGTTTGGGGCTCATGGGCTACCGCATTCTTTCGGACTTTGTCCACGGTCGCCATCTTTATATCGACGATCTTGTTATTGCACCCAAAGAGCGTTCTAAAGGCTTGGGTCCAGTTTTACTAGAGCGAGCCCATGAAATTGGAGCAAGCACTGGCTGTTCACAAATTAGGCTTTGTACAGGAGTGGATAACACCAGGGGAAAGAGCTTTTACGAGAAAAACGACTGGAGCCTCCGGGCCGTCGTTTACAAGAAAAAGCTTTAATTGGCCCCTTGTTTAGAATAGATTAACGCCATGGAAACCATCTCCTTTCTCGGATTTTACGAACCCCTTAGCAGCATGACCCATCTTCTGGCCGCCGGTATAGCTCTCGTTGCGGGCTTTTTTCTAGCTGGCCGTGGGCGAGGCAGTCGGTCCCGCCTTGTTTCGTTGATGGTTTATACATTCTGTATGGTATTTTTGTTTTCCATGAGTGGAGTATTTCACCTCCTCGAAGAAGAGGGTGAGGCAAGAGGAGTCTTACAGCGCCTTGATTATGCCGGGATTTGGGTCATGATCGCTGGAACATTTACACCTATCCACGTTATTTTGTTTCGTGGTCCCTGGCGATGGGGCGTGCTCACCGTGGTTTGGGTATTGGCCATCAACGGCCTCGTCTTTCAGGTCATTTACTTTCACGATTTCCCCGAGTGGTTGAGTTTGACATTGTTTTTGACCCTTGGCTGGAGTGGACTTTTTAGTATGTATCACCTCTATAGAAAATTCTCCCACGAAAGCCTAAGGTTGATGCTTTATGGTGCTCTTTTATATTCTTTTGGAGCCATTATCGATTTTGCTCGGTGGCCCACGATCATTCCTGGCGTTCTCGGACCCCACGAAATTTTTCATATTGCGATTATTGTGGCGGCTGCCATGTTTTGGCTTTTCATATACAATTGGTCTGGGCACCCAGTAAAAGATCAGTTGTATTTCTATGTTCAGGTCCATCCCGATGGACGGCATCATGCCTACGAAAAGTTTGAGAGAATTTCTATTGAGGCGCCGAATCGGGAGTCCTTAAAAGAGCAGATTCGCGAACAAATTCGCGATCGCTATCACGTCAGTTACGATCCGCAAATTAAGCTCACATTTGCCGATATTGAATACCTTTAGACACTAGTTCGCGCCGCATCAAGAGGGCTTCTCAATGGGACCTATAGGAAACCTGAATCAAACCCTAAAGTATTTACTCTACGGGTTTTGTTAGGGGGTTATCTCTTACAAAATTTTAGGGAGCCGTTGCTCTTTTATAGGTTTTTGACGTACTCTAGCGACTTCTATGGAACAGTATCAAGAAACGGTAAAAAAACTATCGAGTCTCGTCGATCTTTCAGAAGACGCATTCTTCGAATTCGACGGTGAGGGTACCTATCTTGATATTTGGGTTCGGGATGAGGCTTTACTCGCAAGACCCCGAAATGAATTGCTCCACAAATCAGTTTACGATGTCCTCGATCAAGAAAAAGCCAGCCAGTTTGTTAAGCTATTTAATCAAGTCATTGATTCGCAAGAGTCAGTTGATCTCGAGTATTCCATAGAAACACCAGTAGATACGCGCTGGTTTCTAGGGCGTGCGAAGCCATCGGTATTGGGAGATAAAAAAACGGTTTTATTTTGTGCGCGAGATATTACCGAAAAAAAGCATAAAGATTTGGCCCTCAATATGGTTCTCGAGTCGGTGGGAGTTGGTGTCTGGTCCCTAGATAAAGATGGAACCCATATCGTTTGGGACCAAGGGATGTATGATATCTACGGGCTCCAAAAATCTGATTTTAATGTTTCTATGGATTCCTGGCTCGATCTCATTCATCCAGCCGATCGTGAAACCATCGGAACTGAGCTTAAAGAGTCTCTCAATACGGGAGTTCCGTTTGACTCGATCTTTCGAGTGATTTCAAAAAGTGGCGAAACCCAGTATATTTCAGCCAAAGGGAATGTGAGTCGCGATGAAAACGAGAAGCCTTTTCGAATTACCGGGATCAACCTTGATATCACCGAAAAAATGCGAGTGGCCGATAATTTGCGACACGCCAATAAATTACAGTCCATAGGTGAATTGGCGGCAGGCATTGGTCACGAGATTAATAACCCACTTGCGATCGCCACCGGAACACTTACCTTACTGACAAGAGAAATCGAATCTCAGGGTTTAAACTCCGAAAAAATAAATGAATACTTTTTGACTTGTAGCGATGCTTTAATTCGCATCACCAACATTGTTCAAGGCTTGCGATCTTTTGCTCGTGTGGACTCTGAGCAAAAAGAAGTCTTCGATGTGGGGCAAGCGGTTCATCGAAACTTGAGATTGGTAGAAAAGACTTACAAGAATGAGGGGATTCAACTGATTAAGCGTTTGCCCGAAGAAAAGCTTTGTTCACTTGGGGGTTCAGGACGATTTCAACAGGCTGTCCTCAATTTAATGACCAATGCGAGAGATGCGACTCAGGGGCAGTTAGATCGAAAAATTGAAGTCGAACTTACGACAGTTCCCGAAAAAATACTTTTAAAAATTTCCGATAACGGGGTCGGTATCGATCTTAAATTTCGTGAAAAGATATTTGATAGCTTTTTTACCACCAAAAATGTTGGCGAAGGGACGGGGCTAGGACTTTCCCTTGCCAATTCAATAGTTCAAGAAATGGGTGGAGCCATAACATGCCTATCCGAGGTCGGACAGGGAACGTGTTTTACCATTGAAATTCCAAGAGTGAGTGAAAAAGGGATTGAATCTCGATTAGAAGACCCTAGTGAGAGCCTTCAAAAAGAAACACAAGGTAAGGTATTAGTTCTCGACGATGAGCCGGCGATTCGAATGATCATTAAGGAAACTTTGGAGAGTCATTTTTTTGAAGTTGATGAGGCTTTGACGGGAGATGAAGCGATTGAGATGGTACGAAAGGGTTCCTACGACTTTGTGATTTCAGACCTCATAATGCCCGGAATGAATGGAATCGAGGTGGCAAAAAATATAAAAGAGCTTCAACTCGATAAAATCCCGGCTTTTATTGCAATCACTGGCGGAATAGAAATGAAGCCAGAGGTGGCTGGATTGAAAATGGAAAGCTTTGTTGATGAAGTTCTGCACAAGCCATTCCGTGAAGAGGATCTTATAAACGTTCTTTCAAGGGTTCGGCCAACAGTATGATTTCTCTTGTTACATTGGTTGCCGCGAATTTAGCCTTTTTAATGGGGCCCTTGGTTTTGCGCTTGTCTAGAAAAAGTCGCAAGGTCTCCATGTTTTTTGACGGCCTTGTCTTCGCCGCCATATTGTCTTTTTGCTTTTTACATATTCTGCCTGAGGTCGTCGAAACTGGAGCTTACTATGCCCTGTTGTTCTTTATCGTGGGTCTTTGGTTCCCGTTCTGTCCACAGATATTACAGGACCGTTTTGGAATCAAAGATAGCAAAGGGCTGTCATTTGCTTTTTGGGTGATGATTACCTTGGGCTTTGCCGTCCATGTCTTTGCCGAAGGAGCTGTGCTTGCATCGAGCGACCATGGCCACTCCATTAACATGGGACTTTCTGTCATTCTCCATCGACTTGGCGTTGGCATTATAATTATAAACTTTTTTATCAATCGCAAGCAGGGACGTTTATACAGTTTGGGAGCCATACTTTTGTTGATCTTAGGAACCACAGCAGGCTTCTTTCTGGCGGGATACTTTCAAGGGCACGATCACGTTCACGGTCACAATGATTTTGATTTTCTTTTGTTAATAGAAGTGTTTGTAGCAGGCAATTTACTTCATATCGTAAGTCATGGGAGCGTTTTGGCGGGGAGTGATCACCATGATCACTGTACCCACCACCATTTTGCGGGCCTCGGTGGCAGTAATTGTGATCATGATCACGGTGATCATAGCGACCAACATAATACCCATACTCACATTCACCACGGTGAACATAGTCATCATCACACCCATAGTTATGTGAGCGATAGCCATAATGAAAACTCTGTCGACTATAAGCTCAACCGTGGAAACCGCCTTAAGGAGCGTTCTGGATTTAAAAACTCCCTAGCCACATACTTTTCTGATGTGAGTTTTTCGTCCTACGGAGCCTTACTAGTCATTTTACTCATATTAGTGGAAGTATTCTATTTTCTTGAACCCGAGGCTAAGGCCAGTTTTTTAAAAGTGGGGAATACCTTTTGGTTGCTGTTTAAGGAGAGCTCGATTCCCTTGCTCTTGGCATTTAGTTTTGCAGGCTTGATGACAAGCTTTATTAAACCAGGACACATGCGCTGGCTCGGTCGTGGTAATCGACTCACGCAAACATCTAAAGGCGTAGCCTTCGGCTTACCTTTACCCATTTGTTCTTGTGGGGTCCTACCACTTTATCAGTCTTTAATTCAAAAAGGTGCGCCTGTTTCGGCCGCAGTTGCTTTTCTTATCGCTACTCCAGAAATCGGACTTGATGCTATATTTCTTTCGTTTGCACTTCTAGGTCCCGAAGTAACACTCATAAGAATAGTTGCTGCCTTTGTTCTCGCTTTACTGGTGGGAATTCTCTTTAGCTACTTGTTTAAAACTAAGAAAAACCAGGAATTTGAGAGACCCGAGGAACCAAATATTTCATTTAAAGAAAAGTTAAGAATGGGACTTAATTATGGCTTTAAAGACCTTTTGGATCATACGATTCCTTGGATTCTTGTAGGGCTCGTTGTTGCTGCTGTTCTTGAGAATTTCATTTCTTATGATTTCTTTAGTAGCTGGAGTTCGGTACAGCAGGTCCTTGTGTTTTCTATAATTGGTATTCCGCTTTACGTTTGCGCCTCAGGGGCGACCCCTTTGGCGGCAATTTTACTGTCTAAGGGGGTGAGCACGGGTGCAATTATCGCCTTTTTGCTGGCAGGACCTGCTACTAATATCAGTACCTTTGGGATTCTAAACAGACTTCACGGTAAAAAATTTGCGCTCCTCTTTGGCTTTGGTGTATTGCTCATAGCCATTGGAATGGGGCTTTTCATCGATTTCATGGCCTTTCCGATCGAAAAGGTCACGCCGAGCGAAATCATGGAACACTCCTCTTTGGCGCAGGAGCTTGCTTCGGTTGTTCTCGCTTTATTGATCCTACTTTCTTTTGTGCGTCAGGGCTTTCGTCACTTTATTGAGCAGCTCATTCAGTTAGGTCATAAGCATTAAACAGTGATTAGGTTTGAAAGAGAATTCTTCCATTGCTAGGATGTCCTTTCAGGAGGTCGGGTGCACGAGAGTTTTCTAAAAGACATTGCTTTGGTCCTTGGGGTCGCAGCTCTAACCAGTTCGATTTCTTACAAACTTAAGCTCCCCTCAGTTCTCGGCTACCTCATTGCCGGCTTTATTATTGGGCCCTATATTCCAATCCCTCTTTTTGCTGACCTTCACCGAGTCGAGAGTCTCTCAGAGTTTGGCGTTATTTTGGTTATGTTCTCAATTGGTATGGAGTTCCGGCTCAAGAAATTCTTTCGAGTCCTTCCAACATCTGGGATTACGGCTTTCTTAGAGATAAGTGCATTATTTTTGACTGGATACCTGCTCGGCTATTTTTTTGGCTGGTCGGGATCGCAATCGGTCTTTATGGGCGGAGCCCTGGCTATCTCTTCAACCATGATCGTTAGTAAAATCTTCGAAGAAAATCCACCAAGCAAAAGAGCGAGGGAACATGTTCTTGGAATTTTGGTGATTCAAGACGTTGTGGCTATTATTCTTCTAACGGTCTTAGGTGCCTACGGGGCCAGTGCTCAGCTTGATTTGGCGAGTCTTATGCCCACGGTTAGCAAATTGATATTTATCCTGGTTCTACTAACGGTTGTAGGGCTTTTTGTCGTTCCTCGATTTGTAAAGGCCGTTAGTAACTATAATAATTCAGAAGTCATGATCATCGTCGCCTCTGGACTCTGCTTTGTTATGGCTTTGGTCGTCGAGAGTCTTGGGTACTCAGTGGCTCTAGGGGCTTTTTTGGCAGGCATATTGGTGGCAGAAAGTGGTGAGGGGTCCCGTGTCGAACATCTTGCCAAGCCCCTCAAAGATGTTTTTGTGGCGATCTTTTTTGTTTCAGTGGGTATGACAGTTGATCCCTTTGTGGCCATCGAAGTTTTACCCCAATCGATCATTATTTCTATTGCAGTCATTTTCGCCCAATTTTTCATCGTATTTATTGGGAGTGTGTTATCAGGAGCCGGTATCAATAGGGCTCTTTTATCGGCGCTCGCTCTCGGGCAAATTGGTGAATTTTCATTTATTATTGCGGCCATTGGTTTGAGCGCCGGAGTTGTTACCAAGGAGTTTCAGGCCATTGTAGTAACTGTCGCAATTTTTACGTCTCTTTCAAGTCCGATACTCTGGAAGAAGTCAGAGCGAATTGTGGGGCGAATTTCAAAACTAATCCCCAAGCAAATGCGTATTGCCTTTGGTCTTTACGAGGCCTGGTTTAAGAGCATGCAAGAAAACCGATTGGTCGAAGGAACTTTATTTAAAATTCCGCGAAAAATGATTTTTGGTCTTCTATTAGACGCTGTTTTGTTGGTTTCCCTGCCGCCACTTATATTAAAATTTATTCCACCCCTTTTAGAACGCTTGGGTGTCGAATCCGGAACTTTGTTTGAGGCGGCCCTTTTAGTTATTATTCTTGGACTGATTTTAATCCCAATTGTCTTTGGTTTTATAAAGATGGCTTCGAGTTTGGCGATCAATCTATCGCAAAGTTTATTCGCTAGAAAAATTCAATTGAAGGCCGAGGAAGCTCCTGCGGAAAGACTTTTTAAAATCACTGTTTGGTCAATCTTATGTCTTTTGGTGAGCTTCCCACTACTTTTATCGTTGAGCTTTTTTATTGAGAGTTCGGTTTTTATTGTCATTGTAGTGATGACCCTCGCTGCTATCTTCTATCGACTCTGGAAGACGGCTGGCGAAGTAGCTCTTGAATATGAGCCGGGTGGTGAAAAGATTCTCTCACTCATCAAAAAGCAAACCTTTGAAAAAAAGATCTCGGCTAAAAAGAAAACCAAGTCCATCGTTCCGGGTCTTGATGATCTAGAAACTGTGAGTGTCAAAAACCTTGAGCTAAAAGGCCTAAGTCTTTTTGACCTCGATATTCGAAATAAAACGGGTGCTACGATCGTTTCCATTTTACGGGGGGACCACCTCATCATGTTCCCGAACCAAAGTGAAATGCTCGACATGGACGACCAGCTACAAATTTGGGGAGATAGGGAATCAAAAAAATTATGTGTAGATTTACTCAACTCTTTCCAGAAACGAAGGGAATTTGATGCTTGAACGTCTAAAAGTTTTACTATTGGGAACATCGGTTATCATACTTCTATTTATTGCTCTTAGAGTTGGCGATGGGAGTGGACCGGACATTTCAATTGATACAAATTTTGAAAGTGTCAGTTCTGATGTTGAAAAGAACACAGGACTTGAGGATGAAAAGGGGTTTGTTCAAAAGAGGAGTTACATTCCTGCTTACTCCCATATCTATGTGTCGAGTGGAGATACAATCGAGTTAGCTGTCACTTTAAGCCTTCGCAATACCGATTCAGCAAGGTCCCTCAATATCCTTGGAGTTTATTATTACAATACTAGCGGAAAATTGATTAGGAAATATTTGAAAGACGGTCAGAAATTGCCGCCTCTTGCAACAAAAGAGGTCTTTGTTAAAACGAAAGATATTGAAGGTGGATCAGGAGCCAATTTCATTGTCGAATTCGCCACCCATCCTTCGGCTTCTGAGCCCATATTTGAATCGATCATGACATCTGCAGCGATGAATTCCTTTATTTTCAAGAGTCGAGGGGTTATTCAGTAGGACTTTTGTAAGTCCTGCCCGTGTAAAAATGTGAATTTTTGAAGAGAATGCCCTGGTTGAAGATTGCCGTTAAATAACCAAGCTAGCCCCGGTAAGACAAGGACAAAGGTTTTTAAAAGGAGTTTTTATGAAGACAATCGTAGTATTAGGATCATTTTTGTTCGCATTTTCTGCCCAGGCCCAGTTTGGTGGTAACCCTGCCAACTTTCCCTCAACAAATGACCAGTTCTTTCAGTGCTCAAAGTTTGGTAACCCCAGCACCTGCGCCAAGCTTAAGGCTCAGAGCGAGAAAAAGACATTCACCCATGGGTCAACTGAGTGCCTATCTGGAAAAGTTGTTCACTATTTTGAGTCAACGAATGGCACTAAGTACATGCAAAAAACAAATCTCAACTGTCAGTAAGATATCATTAGTACGGCCACTCAAAAGAGTGGTCTTTTCATTTCGTAAGAAAGCTCGAGGGGCCAAGGGGTACAATACGACTGGGGTTGATAAAATCGTGGGAATAGTAGTAATGCCTCTTAAAGTGATCGATAAAAGTGGTCTCGCGAATAGCACTGATTTTCCAAAGTTCTTGTAAATATCTCGACAAGTTCGAGTATTCTGAAATTTTCTTTAAATTACATTTAAAGTGAACATAGTAGACGTGATCGAATCGTAGTAGTGTAGTGACAAGGCGAATATCTGCTTCGGTGAGAGTTTCTCCTACAAGAAAATTCTTGCTTTCAAGATGTGTATCGACCTTGTCTAAAGCAGCAAAGAGTTCACTAAAGGCCTTCTCGTAGGAGTCTTGGTTTTTTGCAAATCCCGTCTTATAAACGCCGTTGTTGATGGGCTCATAGGTGAGTTCATTAATTTCGTCGATCTTCTTTCTCATTGGTTCAGGATAGAGATCAAGTTTAGATCCTGAAAGAGAATTAAAAGCAGAATTGAATATTCGAATAATTTCCGAGGATTCGTTATTTACAATTGATTGCGTTTTCTTATCCCATAAAACCGGTACGGTCACTTTGGTTGTAGCTTTTGGATTGTCGAGTTGATAGATCTCATAGAGAAATTTTTTGTCGTACAATGTATCGCCGGTGGTTCCAGAAAAATCTCTGCGAAACTCCCAACTATTTTCAAGCATATCGGGGTGAACAACGCTCGTCGAAATGATGTCTTTTAAGCCAAGGAGTTCCCTAGCTATCAAAGTTCTATGGGCCCAAGGGCAGGCATAGCTTATGTATAGGTGATATCTCCCGGACTCTGGTTGGTATTTATGGTGGTCAGAACTTATTGTTTCTCTGTAAGAGCTTTCTTCTCGATCGAAAGCTCCTGATTCATTGGTTGTCGCAACCTCATCATTGTACCATTGACCATTTCTTAAATGTCCTATTTGCTACCTCCATAGAAACAATTGCGAACCCTAGCTGAGATGAAGGGGGTAAAGTCTTTTTATAATTACAGGTTAATTTTTGAACTAAACTGTTTCCTTTTACAATTCATACTCTCTTATTTTATTGATTATGGTACTTAAAGCATTTTCAGGCGTAAACTCTCCAATTTTTGATATGTTTATTCCGTCATCGTGGAGAATATTATTAATGACTTTCTTATCAAAGGTTCGATCATTTGCTTTAACTATTGTTTTTAATTCTTTAGTAAAAGAATTTCTGTGAGCCTTAAATCCCTTGTCCCATAGCTCCTTAATTCGGTTGAGGTGGATTTGGTATCCCTCTTTTCCACCTGCTATCCCCTGTGGGATAGAAAGGTATTGAAAAAATGGCTCTAGATTATCAAATAGACCTTTTTCTCTGATTTGTGTCTTTAGATAAAGTGAAAAGGCTAGTTGATTTTTTTCAAAGGTTTCTGAATCTTTCATTTTTACCTCATTTGGAGTTCTTCCGCTGCCTAAACTTGGCAAAAGAAAACTAATAGAAGCTACTAATATTATAGAAGTATAGAAATTAATTGTCGCTCTGGTAATGGTTACACCCTTGCTTGTGGTTTAGTTTAGACGATCTTCAGTAGGATATCCTAGGAATTAAAGAAGTGCATTAATAATAATAGAGACAATAGACTCAAGCTTTTACTAGACTTTTAAGTGACCGAGGTCAGCTTAATTTTTTTATAGAGGGCCGTTTTAAAACCTTGAATCGATATTCCATCCGCAGCTAAAATATTATGATGAAAAATTTGTTAATTCTAAGTTTAACTCCAATTATCGTGTTTACTCAGGCGTGTACCCATATGAAAACTAAAAATTCGAATGAAGAAATCTTAAATGCCCCATTTGTGGCAATAGAGGGTTCACCTCAGCCTTCTGATATTGATGAAGAGGCGGGAATCCTTCAGTTTAATTACGCTAAAAAGGTCAACTGGGGCGATAAACTGCCCATTTATGCATATTTAAAGTTAAATGCCAATGATCGAGAGAGAACATCCAGTTTCACGGCACGGGTATACGTTGAGTTTGAAGAGCCAGTCAATCACAACTCTCAAGCCCAGTGGTCTTATGGTGATAATTCGCATCTATTTGTTACAGATATTCCCAAGCGCCTTAGTAAGCAAGGTGCTCTTTACTTTAACTTCCTGGCATTTTCGCGAAATGAAGATGTGGTGCTTCCTCCAGGTGAGCATAAAATTTGGATGGACGCATACTCAGGCGCCTATCATACGCAAGACGCCAAAGCTCCATTGACTATTGAAAGAAGAGGGTATTTGGCGGATTTTTCAGATGCGATTATAGGTTTGGTTTCAGACGAAAAATTCCGCAATTCGATGTGGCCCTATCTTAGCCTGCTGACGGAGCTCAAAATTGAAACGCCAGCAAGCCCAGAGCAGGCAGCGAGCTCTCAAAGGCATTTAAAAGAACTCTGGCATGAGGGCTTTAAGGAATTTTCTGGTTCAATTGATAGAGAGATTCTCAGGATTTACAAAGAAAAGTCTAACTACAGGCACGATTCTTCGGTTGCATTTGACGTAGTAAAGACGCTCTTAGCAAAGGGAGTACCAGAGAAGTTGAGTTATAGTGGTGGAGTTCCGCAAGAGGTGAATTCTGCGGAGAGTACTAGTGAGGAGCCCCGAGGCGTGCCGATAAAAAGATCGACGTATAACGGGACTATTGCTTTAAAAATCGTTGTCGATGATATTCTTCAGGGTCTTCGAATGTACGAAAAGTAAAATGGATTCCATCACTCAGCCTTGGGATATCTATGGACAGCTATGCGAATAATGAAGGTTCATTTCAGTGTACTCAAATAAAGCCAAAGGGCTTCGGTTTCTGTCTCGTCAAATTGGGATAAGAGCTCAATGGGCATCGGAAGTCGAAGCTTTTGCTTTGTGATTGGAGAGGTTCCAGTCTTTAGCATTTCTGAAAAAGACTCTCTCGTCCAAATTGGGTTGGCCCCAAGGCGAAGATTAGAAGCCTCTGGCCACGAAGGATCACCTCCAGGAATGGGGCCTCCTTTAAAGTCATGACCATGGCAGCCAACACAGGTTTGCGCCAAATACTCGCCAAATTCAAAAGTGGGTCCTTCTTCGGGTTTAGATGCAAAACCTTTTGTAAGGTCTATTTCTCGCGCTGGAATCATAATTGGCATCTGGCCAATAACCGTAAGGAATCGGGCCATGGGACCAAATTTGTTATCGTAACTGTCTATTTTAACTTCTGGAAGAGTTCTCATGTAGGCAATGACGGCGGCGGTATCGCCCTTACTCAAAGCGGTGTAGTCGAAAGAAGGCATGCCGTGGAGAGATCTTTTACTTTTGTGGATTCCATAACGAATGGCGATTGCGATTTCTTCATCGCTCCAGTCTTTGAGATTATGGGGAGTCACATTCGATCCAGCTAGGGTTCCCATGGCCGGATCATCGATAAAAACCTTACCACTTCCATCTTCGCCATGACAATCAACACAGCCATTCCGAACGTGAAAGATTCGGTGGCCGAGCTCAATATTTGCGTTTTTAACTTCTTCTGAAATGGAGATCTCAGGAGGCTCAAATTCGTGAGCCATCAAACTATTAAAGCGTAAGACGACAAATCCCACTAATAATACGATAAAGACGACAAGACTAATAACGATTCTTTTGATCACAGATGTTCCTTCGGGTTGTAAAGGAATATCTCAGCACATTGGGATCGTAGTTTCAATAATTTTATGGACTACTAGGTAGAGGCCCATACATGCTTAGGAGTATATCTGCTTTTAGGAGGTGGTATTCGATAATGAGATCGAGTCGTCGTTCGTTAAGTGAAATAATCTGGTCAAAGGCGGTCGTTAAGTCAGAAGTCGATTTTACCCCTCGTAAATACTCCGAAGATATTTGTGAGTAATAGTTTCTGCTGAGTTTAATTTCTCGCGAAATATTTTTCACCGTCTGGATGAGAGAATCTAGATTTCGTATTTGCGATGAAACTTTTCGTTTAAACAGTCTTGCGTAGTAGTCACTCATTTTCTTATCGTACAGAGCCTCAGATTCAAGACTTCTGGCTTCATTGGATTTTTCGAAATAATCTCCAACGTTCCAGCTCAGTTTGACTCCTGCTTGCCATTCATCTCGGTCCGACCCATTTGTATATTCTCTTTCAGAAAAAGGTTCTCTACCAAATTTAGCAAAAAGATCGACCTTTGGCAGTCGAGTGCCTCGAATCGATTTAGCTTGAGAGGTTTTAACTTCTGCTAGGTTGCCCCTGTGGATTGATATTAACGAATGGGCGCCCTTTGGGAGCGATAGTGGAGTTAAATTCTCCTCGATAGAGCTTTCTTTGATATGCGTTGAAAGTAATTGATCCCGATTTAAAATTAAGGATAACGAAGCTAATTCTGTGTTGAGAACTCTATTGAGCCCTTCAATATCATTTTCGAAACCAATTCGAATGAGATTGATGGAGGTCAGGTCTGACCTGGCAATAACTCCTGCTGAGGCTTTTTTACTTGCCTTAGTCTTGACGGTATTAAGTTTCTTTAAACCCTCCTGGTAGCTCTTTAAAAGAAGTTTGATTTTGGCGACCTTTAAAAAGCTCTTTTGCGCCAAATACAATATTTCCTTTGTGGATCTAACTTTCTCAAGTTCTGTTTGTTTGAGTCCGAGATTTCGACTCTCACCTTCCCAGTAGTCTGTCATTCCTCTGAATAAATTGAGCTGAGCCTCAATTCCGTAAAATTCTGAACTTTGGCTTCCCAGTGGCTCCGATTCAAAGTTTTCTTGACCTGCGGTCAATTCTAGCTTTGGAATAAACGATCTTGCAAAGAAGCCAGTCAAAACTTTTTTTGCATCAACCTTATTATCAAAGGCCTTAACCTCATCGTTTTGTGTTTTTACAATTTGATCGAGATCATTGTAGCTGATTTCTTTGGACAGGGCTAAACATGTCCAAAGTAGAACTGACATTGAAAAGATAAGAGTCAAAAACTTCAAAAAAATCTCCTAGTTTAAGTTATCAAATGCAATAAAAAGAGTTTTACTTTCTTGTCCGATGGATACGTCCACATTAAAGGGGCGTCGTGGTTTAGTCGGAAGACTGCCTTCGAAATGATCACCTTTTTTGGTAAATGCAAATTCGTGGGTGGTCATTTTTTTTGTTTTTCGATCTTTGAATAAAAGTTCGCCTGTTGCTTTTTTAAAATCATCGAGCTTTAAAGGTTTCATATCTTTATCGTAGAGATAGACGCGGACGACATTTTTATTTGATTTTGTGAGTTCTGCTTTATAAAGCATTTTGGCTTTAGTTCCTTTTTTAATCTCTGTTTTATCAATGACAGCTGCGACATTACCACCAAATTTCGGTTGGTCGCCGAGCTTGGGGCCGTGGCCTTCGTCATGGGCATAAGATAAATTTCCGATGAGTAGAATCACGAATAAAATAGTTTTCATTTTTGTCTCCTTAAAAAGTATTTGTTTTATTTTTCTTTGTTAAAATTGAGTTAATATAATTTTCTCCGAGTCTATTAAAGAGAGCTGGGAGTAAAAAAGTATTTAAAAGGGTCGATGTGATAAGTCCACCAATAATTACAACGGCTACTGGATAGAGGATTTCTTTACCAGGCTCGCCTTTACTAAGAGCTAAGGGTGTTAGCGCCAGAATTGCGGTACCAGCAGTCATTAACACCGGAATGAGTCGATCGAGACTCCCATCGATTACGACGTCGCGAATATTTGGATTTTCACGTTCTTTATAAAGGTCCATATAATGGTTGATCACTAAGACTCCGTTGCGACTGGCGATTCCACAGAGGGTAATGAAGGCAACGGTGGTCGCTAGAGATAGATCAAGTCCTGTCAGCCAAATGGCAAAAACACTACCTATGAGGGCTAGGGGAATGTTGGTTAAAACTAAGGCTGAAAGTATCGCTGATCGAAACTGCATAAATAAAATTACAAAAATCGCAATTAGAGAAATTAGACCGAGGAGTAGGATTCTTTTATTGGCCTTTACCTGGGACTCGTACTGTCCACCGAGGGCTATATAGTAAGATTCTGGCAGCTCTAGGCCATTGAGCCTTTGTTCGAGTTCTTTTGCAACTTCGGTGAGAGCTCGGCCAGGAGAGTTCGCCGAAACAATCAATCGGCGCTGCATGTTCTCGCGATTGACCATATTTGGGCCATCTGTTGGATAGACATCGGCCACGTCAACAACTTTGACCTTTTGTCCCGAAGGCATTGTTTTTAAAATAACGTTTTCAATTTGCTCTTGATCACTCCGAGAACTCTCATCGAGTCTGGCAAATATTTCAAATATTCTTTGGTCCTCAATAAAGTGTCCGACGGCTTCACCTCTTAATCCCATTTCGAGGTCTTCATTAATTTGCCCCGGAGAAAGTGAATAGTCAGAAGCACCGATGCGATCGATTTGCACGGCGAGTTGTGGGACTTTAACAAGAGGCTCGATTTGAATATCGACAAGCCCCGGGGTTTCTTTGAGGATCTCTTCAATTTGGACGGCAATTCTTCGAAGTTCCACACCATCAGGGCCGAAAACTTTTATGGCGAGCTGGGCGCGGACTCCACTCATCATATGATCAATTCTATGGCTGATGGGTTGCCCAAGATTTACTCCTAAATCGCCAACCTTCAAAATGTTTTGACGGATTTCAGAAAGGACCTCTTTCATGGGACGCTTCATGGGGTGATTGAAGTCCACATCGATTTCGCTCCAATGTACGCCTTCTGCGTGCTCATCCATTTCGGCTCGTCCGGTTCTTCGAACTGTGGACTTAACTTCCGGCACAGAGAGAATAGCTTTTTCAATCTGAACACCCAACTCATTCGAAGCGGGCAGTGAAATACCAGGGTAGGCGGCCACTCCAATAGTCGCTGTCCCCTCATTGAACTCGGGCAAGAAATTACTATCCATTCGCATCAGTAGTACGATGGATATGATTAAAGGGATAATGCACAGAGCGCTAACGAGCTTCCATTTTTTAATACTCCATTCGAAGAGTGGCATTGAAAAGGCTTTCAATTTTTCAACAACGATGGGTTCATGGTCTTGTCGAATGATCTTTGAGTTTGGCAGTAGAAAATAGCAAAGAACGGGGGTCAGAGTCAGCGAAACTAGTAAAGAGGCAATCAGTGAAATAATATAGGCCGCTCCCATCGGGGTAAAAAGTCGACCTTCGAGTCCGCTTAATGCAAACAATGGGACAAATACCGCAACAACGATCATCGTTGAAATAACGATAGAGCTTCGAATCTCTTTGGAGGCCTCAAAAACGACTAAGAGTGGGTTTCGTGGGGTTTGGAGTTTATAGTTTTCGCGAAGACGTCTAAAAACATTTTCGACGTCAACAATGGCATCATCGACCAATTCTCCGATGGCGACGGCAAGACCACCAAGAGTCATTGTGTTAATGCTTAAGTCAAACCACTTGAATAGTAGAAAACTAATGACAAACGACATTGGAATCGCTGTGAGGGTGATAAACGTGGTTCTAAAATTCAATAAAAATATAAATAAAATGATGGCAACAATTATTGTTCCGTCGCGAAGGGCCTCAATGACATTTGCTATCGAAGTCTCAATAAAATGAGATTGTTTGAATAAATCAGTTTCTATGACCAAACCGCTTGGCATTGAATTTTGTAATTCGGCAATGGCGTCTTCGATTTTTCGAGTGAGATCGACGGTGTCGGCTTGAGGCTGTTTTTGTATCGTCAACACGACTGATGGTTCGGCATTAATACTCGCTTCACCTCGTTTTTCCTTCGCACCAACTTTAATATTAGCAACCTCTTTTAGAAGCACAGGTCTTCCAAGGTGTGTTCCAACTGCTGTGTCTGCAATATCTTCGATCGTAAAAGCTCGACCCATCGGGCGAATTAAGAATTCCTTTCCATCTTGATTTAAGAACCCACCGGTCGTGTTGATACTAAGATGTTCAAGAGATTTTCGAAACTCTTCTAGGGAGAGCCCTTTTTCTTGTAATTTTTCACTGGATAAAAGAATTTGATACTGTTTAACACCTCCACCCATGACGACCACTTGGCTGACGCCCGGAATACTCATAAGACGGGGGCGAATCTGCCAGTCGGCGATAGTTCTTGCTTTAAGTGGGGCAATTTTTTTTGACTCGTCAACAAGGCCAACAAATTGAATTTCTCCCATTATAGATGAAATTGGTCCCATGACAGGTTGAATATCACTAGGGAGATTCGATTTAACGAGTTGCAGCCTTTCGGCGA
>JAUHWN010000028.1 GCA_030424665.1 Bdellovibrionia bacterium
GTAGGGAACACAGAGGTTTTTTAAATAGGGACAATCTTATGAGCAACAAAATTATATGTATCCTTCTTTCATTTGCTATGGCCTATACACCAGGATTGGCAGTAGCAGCGAAGTCAAAAGCAGACTTTTCACAAGACGGACCGGTTTTCGTTAGACAACTCTTAAAAGAGTTACCTATCAACAAGCAAGAGATTTCTAAAAAGAAGATGATGAATTTCTTTTTAGAAAAACAGCAAGTTGAGTATCACCAAGGAACAAAGAAGTTTTTTAAGTCTCTGCCGCTCAAGAAACTTCCCAAGTACCAAGTGGACCGGGTGAAGCTTCCGAACGGAAAAGATACTTACAAGATTAGTTTTACCCACAATAAGAAATACGTTTCAATGGAAATGGTTTTTGGCCCCAAGGTATACGCGCGAGTCAATGGCTACGAAATTACAAATAAAGATATGCTTCACGACGCCGGTCGTGGTGCTATGATGAAAGCTCTCGGTGTTAATCCGGCAAAAAGACTTTTCCCCGCATCAGTTGTAAAGAAACTCAATAAGGGCGAAAGAGCACTTTATACGTATCACCTAAGAAAAGTAGTTATGGCCATGGACGCTGTTCAAAAGGCTAATGAGAAAGCTCGAAGTGCTGCAGTTAATAAGTACAAAGATTTAAACGCTCTTTTTATGCTGCTTTTTGGTGAGAAGGCTTATGCGAGTGAATACGATGGCAACCCTTGTGTGAATGCCGGCTGGACTTCGCAATACGTGAATGGAAGCTGTTCGATTCCCGGTTCTAATGGGTGTCAATACCAGGGAGAGCGAGGGATCAAGTGTAATCCAGTGATTTTTGGACGCACCAGTGGAGGTAACTATTGTGTGCGAGCCGATAATAATGCTTCTAGCTCGTGTGATCAGCAGAATCCTTTGACCTCTCCTGGAAATGTCAGAGCGGTCATCGAAAGCAATGGACAAACCTATAATCAGCAAAGCGTGAACGCTCTTAATGCGGCCATTGAATCGGCCATTCGAGCCTGTGCGAATCCTCCAGCGAGCAACCGAGCGGATCAGGAAGAAGCTTGTGAAGTTCTTAGAAGACGCCATGGCCAATTCGTTGCCATTCAAGAAGATATTATCGCTGATATCGATTCGGGTCCAAACACGATTACTCCGGCGGCCGAAGAAGGACCGGGTTTTGGTGAGCGTGCTGGTAACTGGATGCGAGAAAATAGAAATTGGTTAATCCCTGTGGGAATTGCAACTGCCGTTGCGGTAGGTATTCTCTTGATGAGAAACCGTAACAAAAATAAAGGCGGTGATGATCCTGATCCGACTCCAACGGATACCCCAGTGGGTAAGCCAGGAGAGCCCGAAACGGAGCGCTGGGCTGGAACCGGAACCCTTAGAGTCCGACAAGCAGCCTATGCTGGTTGGTCGACAGATGATATTGGCGCGATGATGCGTGGAAC
The DNA here is from genome assembly GCA_030424665.1 of Bdellovibrionia bacterium. Lineage (GTDB taxonomy): Bacteria > Bdellovibrionota > Bdellovibrionia > Bdellovibrionales > JAGQZY01 > JAUHWN01. The sequence continues at coordinate 1,454 of JAUHWN010000028.1, forward strand.
TGGTAGTAGTGGACGACCTGGTGTCAGGCCCGCCACTCCAGTAGATATTTAATAGCAAGAGAGAGTTAAAGTGATGAACAAAAAGAATTTTAGCCTCTATGTGGCTACAGCGTTTATGATATCTCTCGCAGTGGGAGCTTTAATAACCCAAAACTGCGCAAAGGCTCGATTTGATCGAATGACAAGTGACTGTACCGGTTCCAACTGTAACAATACTGGTTTTAGCGTTAAGTGGAATTTTGACATCGAGTGGGGCGAATGCTCTGCTGAATGTGGTGGCGGTACGCAGACTCGAGAAGTTTATTGTGAAGATGCTTCTGGCAATCGGGTTGATGAAAGTCGATGTTCTTCGGCCGATCGACCTGCCGAGCAGCGAGTTTGTAATGTCCACTCTTGTGATAGTCTCAGATATGTTTGGGTCCCAGGTGCCTGGGGGACATGTACGGGCGGAACGCAAACGCGAACGATCGCATGCTATGACACGCAAACCTCTACTGAAGTTGACGATTCTAATTGTACGCAGACTCCTCCAGAAACATCGAGAAGTTGTACGGCGACCACTGCCTATACCTATATTCAAGATATTCCGGATGGAAATGCCGACGTCGACATCCTATTGATTTTGGATGATTCGGCTTCGATGGAGCCTGAGCAAATGAAGATTGCAAACCGCCTTGGTGGCTTTGTGGGTGATCTCGACGGCGCTAATATTGACTGGCAAATGTGTATTACGACAACTGATATTGATTTTTATCAGGGACGCGCCATTGTCTGGGAAGGGTTAAACAACCACATCCTTAAAAAGGCAGATGGCAACCGCGATGCGGTTTTTCGAGATACCATTACTAAAATTGGTGCGGGCTTTAGTAACGATGAGCAGGGCATTAAAGCGGCCTACCTGGCAGTTGAAGACAATACGATCTCAAAGTGTATGCGCGATAGTGCGGCCCTTGTGGTCATCATTCTCAGTGATGAAGATGAGCGCAGTGTGGGCGGTGTTCGTTCTCGAAGTAGTGCTCAGTACCAACCTCTTGGACCAAAGAATATGCCGACTGAGTTTATTGAAGTGGTACAAAATACCTTTTCAAGTAACACAGCTGCAAAGCGCTTGATTGTGAATTCAATTATTGTTCGCCCCGGAGATACGGTGTGTGAAACAAATCAAGATAATCAAGGAGTGCCAAGTTTCTTTGGAACGAAGTACGATGAATTATCTCGACTCACCGGTGGATATGTAGGGGATATTTGTGCCAATGATTATCGGCAAAACTTGAAGTTCTTCCAGAACAATATTCTGAATCAGCTTTCAAAGGTGGATCTCACCTGTGATCCGAAGAATATCACAGTGATGACGATACCAAATGTAGCGGGTATTAATTATACGGTGAATGGCAATGAAATTTCATTCGTACCACCCATCCCCGGCGGCACCCGTGTCATAATCAATTACGAGTGCGACAACCCCTAGGTAGAAGCTTCCTTTTGGTAGCGACAGCGCGTAAAAAAGCCTTCCATATAGGAAGGCTTTTTTTGTTTTGCCTGACGCAAGCGCGCTACCAAAAGGAAGCTTCTACCCAATTGCCTGGCACCTAATTAAAGATTTGGAATTCGACGCGGCGGTTTTCCTTACGTCCTTGGTAGTTTCCGTTATCGGCGATCGGTTGGCTTTCACCCTTTCCGCGCGCGATTACTCGATTGGCTGGAATTTTGTGAACCTTGATGAGGTATTTGCGAATCGTCTTGGCGCGACGAATACTTAGAATCCTGTTCTTCTTAGCCGAGCCAATTGAGTCTGTGTGTCCAACGATAATCAGCTTCTTGAATTTAGGCGGCTTTCGTAAATACTGATTGAGTCTCTTGAGGTAAGTTCTAACTCGGCCGTAAACTTTAGATGATGAGCCGGGCTTAAAGTTAACGTTTTTAAGAACGAAGACCACTTTACGTTGCTTCCTCTCATTCTTGAGTACTTTGTCGATGGCTGTGACTTCATCAAATGGATCATCCACATCGGCGATCGGTTCGAGGCCCTGCTCGTTGAGTAGGCGATCTTCGGCCTTTGTGTCGAAGTCTGCATATTGGTCCGCTCCAATATCTTTAATAGTTTCATCAATGTCATCGGAGAATTCATCACCACCGGCACCTAAGTTGTCGTCGGTATCGGCATATTTATAAATACGATCTTCTTTACGCTCGCGCACCATTTTGACTTCAGTTGATTTCCCGGATCCGAAAGCGTAGTTGATCCCAGTAAAAAAACGCCAATCCGGAGAAGCCGTTCCTGCCGCAAGTTCAGTACCGAGTCCTCCGAGAAGTGAAAATCTAGAATTGAAGTCATGTTTAGCTGCAATCAAAGATTCAAAGCTCGATTGCCCATCTGGTGCGGCCGAATCTGTTGGGAATCCGCCAAAAAGTTCAAAGATAAATTTAGTATCCCATTTGGCTACGAGAAAACTGGCGGCGACTGATGCCACAATAGAGTCGGAATAGGGGACAATGACAGGGTCAATTTGAGTGCCGGGACTGCGCAAGCGATAGCCCAAGTTGGCGGCAAGGTTCCAGCGCCCGAATGTTTTATCGGCGGCAACTTCAAAGTTAAGGATGGGGCCGGCACCGTCACCCGAATAAATATTATTTTCGATTTGATTAAAGTTAATGGTAAAAATTCCAGCGATTCCGTAGGAGTCGTCACCGATAAAGCGATACTTTGTATTGAGTCGAATTTCGGAGAGACCTTTTTGCGAAAAACTTCCGTAGAGTTGATCAGACTCAATGGACTGATTGACAATCATAGGAGCGTTGAGGCCTACATCCCAGTTTTTCATAATTCCATAACCAAAATTAAAGTCGACCGCACCAACGGAATCACTGTAGGTCGAGCGGTCCCGAATTAATGCGCCGTCGATGGATTCGAAATAGGGAAGGGTGTTGTAGGCGATATTGTAGTAAAAACCAAAATTAAATATCTTTGGTTGCAATGTTTCTGAAGAGTGAACAGTTACAAAGTCGAGACCACTTGGAATGGGATTGAAGTTTTGAAAATCACTCCCAATGACATTCGCACTTGCTGGTAGATGAAAGAAGCTGACACTCAAAATGAGTATGCAAAATAGCTTTTGAAACGAAATATTTCCTAATTTCACTGATCGCCCTTCCGTGAACGATGATAGACCTGTCTATAAATTTATAGCTAAACGGGGTTTCTGGCTAGAAGCAAGGCTTCTCAGTCACTCGAAAAGCCGCCTAAAGTCCAGTTAGCTGGCTGAAGCCCAAGCTACAGGTGTTTTGAGGTCTAAAATTGCCATTGAGCTGCTCGCGATTTCGAAAGCGAAAACGAATCTCTTTGGTGTCCGGAGCTATTTTCACATTGTTTTTTGTGTAGCCAAGCTCTCTCGCTCTCAGGCGAGCTCCAGCGACCATTGCTTCTGCATCCATTGGTACATACCAGTTGATATGATCATTATTGAATCGGTTTTGCTTCCAATCGAAATTATTAATAATTCGATTAGGATAATAGTCTTCTGTTAGTTCAACCTCGCCGACAAATTGATGCCAGAATTCCAGAAGATCTTGTTGGCCGTTTCTCTCCATGACCGCGCGAACCGGAGCTCCATCAGTAAGATCCAAAAATACAATTTTTCCAGTCAATTGCATGTTTTCGTCGAATTCAATTCGCATGTTTTGCAAGTGGGCTGATGACATTTTGAAGCCGAGTACTAAATTCATTTCAACAAGTGCTTGAGCAAAATAAAATGAGATTTTCTTTTTGAGCTCCTTGCTGGTCATGTTGTTCAGTCGAGCGATTCGATTCATTTCAAGATCGTCGTGCAGAACGAAGCCAGACATATGAAACTTTTTTCCAGCTGAGACTTCTTCCATCAAGCGAACAGAGATCGCTATATCACCATTTTTTTCACCGGGGCTGACTCCCATAGAAAATGCTTCCCAGGCGATATCAGCGACTTTTAAATGATGCTTTTGGGAGTTATAGTAGTCACTGAGTCTTCGATTAAAATAAGCCCAGTTAACAGGGTAGGGCCTTTCTATATCATCATCACCCTGAGCGTGTTTTGATGTCGCCGTTTTAAAACTAAAAATTCGTTCTACTTCGGAATTGGAAGAGGGAATGGCCACAATCACACTACGAGAGGCTGTATTAAAACCTCTCACTTCAGAGAGGGGGTCCGTCTTGTCTTCGTCCTCTTCCGTACGATAGTAACGATATTCCAGGCCGAGATCGGCAAAGTAGGTCATCAAACGATATTTAAAATCGTCATCTTGAGGAGATAGGAGCCACTTTACTTTTTTAATTCCCCCTTCTTCTTCGGTGACCAAAAAGTTGCGGATGTCTTCGGGTAGATAGGCCGCTTGGTCGATTAAAAACCAATGGGGCCCTTTGTCTCCACCTTGAAACCAATCGACATAGTGACGACCAATATTGACCTTGGAGGGATCAACCGTGATTTCTAAATAGGGAATTGCTCGGCGATAGGCTGTAAAATTGAGAGCAGCTGTTTGCGAGCCCGAACCAATCCCAATATTGTGCTGGCTGTCCCAGTCCACAAATTGGGCTGCTGGCTCAGACACCGGACCTAGATCGGTACTCATTTCTTCTTGAGCTGTGGCCACTGAAGAGAGGCCTAAAAGGAGGCTGAAAATAAGGCGAGCGATCAGTAAAATCATATGAATCTCCAATACTTAATGCGTCGCATCTTAACTCCTCCTGGGGCCCAGGTGTAGGCTTTTAGGGGCCTGTGAAATAGTTATAAAGGAGTGACCTAAACGGGCCTAATCTCGGCCATCGTGATAGGACTCTCCTGTCTTCAAGGTCTTATGACCGATTGAGTGGGAAATAATCGAATGCAGAAGTTAAAACTTTCACGAAATTTGCGAAAAAGTATCCTCCGTGGGCATCCTTGGGTTTACGGATCAGCCCTTGAGAAGGTTGGCGCTGCAAAGAGTGGTGAAATGGTGCAGGTCTTGGATTCGAAGGGAGCTCATTTAGCATGGGCTTTTTATGATAAGGACCACGACTTTGCCCTGCGAATTCTATCTCTTGATAAGGCTCCTCCAAGCCGAGCCGTTTTCGCCAAGAAGTTACAGAACGCCTTAGCGCTAAGACTCTTCAATGCAGAAACCACGGCCTATCGCCTACTCAATGGTGAAGGGGATTCTTTGCCGGGAATGGTTTGTGATCGGTATGAAGATGTTGCTGTTTTACAGTTTGATAGCGAACCACTCGAAAAGTTCTGGCTGTCCCAAGGAGTTGTTGAAAGTTTGCAGGAGTTTTTTGATTGGACTTGTATTATCAACAAGTCTCGACACCACAAGGAACCGGTTTTTTTAAAAGGGCAACTCAGCAACTCGATATCGATTCAAGAAAATCAGGTCGCATTTTCTATCAATGTTTTAGAAGGTCAAAAAACCGGCTTTTTTCTCGATCAAAGGGAAAACCGCCAATACCTTTCTCGCTTTTCTCAGGGTAAGAGCTTTCTAAATCTATTCAGTTACACCGGAGGATTTTCGATCTATGCCGGTGTCGGTGGTGCCAGGCAAGTCACTAGTGTGGATATAGCCCCCAATGCGATCGAAAACGCCCATTTCAATTGGCAACTGAATGGCCTGGAGAAAGCCTGCCACAAGGGAGTGGTCAAGGACTGTTATGAATTCCTGAAAGAGACTAAAGAGCTCTATGATATGATCATGGTCGACCCACCTTCGATGGCTCCCAATGAGAAGTCAAAACCCCAAGCCATAAAGAAATACACAGACATTTTTGCCATGGCTGCTAAGCGCTTACCCGCTGAGGGCCATTTATTCTTAAGTAGTTGTTCTTCTCATATTAATTTTGATGACTTTTCTGCTATAATCGACGAAGCCCTATCTCAAGCACGGAGAACCGGTAGAGTTCTTCGGGTTTCAGGTCAGGGGAGTGATCATCCATTTCGCCATATTCATCCTGAGATGAGGTATTTAAAGTTCTACCATTTGGTATTAGATTGAGGAATAAAAGTGGATTTTGCAGATAAACAGGCCATACTCCAACAATTTACCGAAAAGTTTCGTGATGAACTGAACGTCATGTTGCAATCGGCTGACGAGGCTCGCAATTACGCAATTGCCGACGACGCCAAGGCTGAAAATAAGTACGATACCCGAGGACTTGAGGCTTCGTATTTGGCCCACGGGCAGGCAAAAAGGGCCCAGGACCTTGCCAAGGTCGTCGGAGTTCTTGAGCTACTCGAAGTAAAAGATTTTAAAGATAAATCGATTGAAGCGACAGCGCTCGTACACATCGAAATCGATGGCGAAAGAAAAGCATGGTATTTTACTCTTCCGCAAAGGGGAGGAGAGTCTATCGAATATAAATCCCAAAAAATTATGAGTCTTTCTCCAGAGTCTCCCCTTGGGCAAAATGTTTTTGGGGCTCGCCTTGGGGATTACTTCGAACTCAACGGTAAAAATGGTCCCTTAGAATATGAAATCATTCAGGTGATTTGATATGGCCCTGGTCGCAGTGCTCGAGTAATTTTTCCCCACAATTATAGCAAAACTTTGCCTCTGGAGAATGGCCTTCGGCACCACATTCATAGCAAACGAAGGTCATTATTTGATGTTCCTTATGGGCTTGTGAAAGTTCCACAGACACAATTCCCGTGGGGACTGCTAATATTCCATAACCCAGAATCATAAGGGCAGAGGCAATGGTTTGGCCGAGGACCGTCTGGGGAGTGATGTCTCCGAAACCAACGGTTGTAAGAGTCACAATCGACCAGTAAATGGACTTTGGAATACTTGTAAAGCCATTGTCTTCTCCTTCTACCAAGTACATTACAGTCCCCATAAAGACTGCGATACTGAGAACTGAGCCGAGAAAGACAATAATTTTTCTAGAGGATCGAAAAAGGGCGATTTTTAAGGTTTGGGCTTCGCCGACATAGCGTCCGAGTTTGAAGATTCTGAAAATACGAAGGAGTCTAAATATGCGAACAACAAGCAGGGACTGGGCGCCAACTAAAAAGATACTTAAATAAGTCGGTAAAATCGAAAACAAATCGATGAGGCCATAAAATGAAAAGATATAGCGCTTTGGTTTTTGTACAGAGTAAATTCTAAGGAAGTATTCGATGGTGAAGAGAAAGGTAATGACCCATTCAATAATGAGAAGTTCTTCACCAAAGCGGGCTTGAATAGAGCTCACACTTTCGAGACAAACGGCCACAACACTAGAAACAATGAGTATCAAGATCAGAACATCGAAGGCTTTACCCTCGGGGGTTTCGGCCTCAAAAATGATCTCTTGAATGCGCTCTTTTAGCTTTGCCACATTTAAAGACTAGTCGATTTTTTATGATTTAAAAATAGGTCTTATATCTTTTGCCCTGCATTAATTGTTGCGAGCTGTGACTTCCTGTCGCCTCAAGGGCATCGAATCTACTTTTTTAAAGATCTGTTTGGCTGTGAACATGTATTTGTGACTCATCTTCAATTTTCCATCGAGACCAATAAGTCCATACCAGCGGTTTTTAAATCCCCGGTATTTCTTGCGGAACTTCTCTTGAAGTTCGGGGGACTCCACCAGGAGAAAAACCAACTTTCGATCTTCGATTTCGTCAGTGCGCTCACTGAAACGCTTCATTAGAAGAGAGATGACGTCTTGAGTATTCTTTTTAAGTAAGATGAGGATCACTCGCTTATCATTTTTGTATTCCGTGACTCGGGAAACTTTGTCGATAATTTCGATTTTTAATGAGCCCGCTGAAGCAATGCTCGAAATAGACAGAAGAATTAAGACTATAAAAATCCGCATAAGTTCCTCAGGTAAATTGGAGATACATACCACTTTCGCACCTTTTATTTTGCCCTAATCACTGGGGAAAGTCCGTGCAAAAGTGAGAAAATTAGGGAGGTGGAACTGGGGCCATCTGATGACTTGTTTAAACGAAATTGGCCATGTTAGTCTCAATTTGAATAGGAGGCCCAGTGGCGACTTTTCTGGAAGTTCTTATATTATTGTTACTTTCTAGTTTCGTCTTTGATGGAATTCATTACTTCCTCCATCGACTTGAAAATCATCCCCATCCTTTTCTGCGGCGTCTGGGGCAGATGCACGCCGATCACCATCGATTCTTTGATGAGAACTTAAAAATTAACGAATCCTACCGGAGAAAAAATCTGGTAAATCACGTGCTTCCGGAAGCCTTAACGGCATACACTGTTATCCTTTTAGGGGGGATTTTTGTTTCGGGACTTTCGCTTCTCATCACGTTATCGGTTCAAACCTGTTTTTTAGCACTCAATCTCTATTGGCAAGGGGAGGACCCCCATCACCGCGAAAAAGATCCAGCACCAAGCAGTCGATTTTTTTCTTTTTGGGTGCGGGCCAATTACCACCGTCTTCATCATATCTTCCCGAATCGTTATTACAGTTCTTTTCATCGACTTTTTGATTGGTTGATGGGGACGGGGCACCACTTAGAAACAAAACGTTATGCGGTTAGCGGGACTTCCAGTGGTTTAGGGCGAGAGTTACTCTTGAGCTTGAGCAGCCTCTCGAATTATTCCATAGTTCGCCTTAAGCATGGGCGTGACTTTAATGGTCTCCAGGTATTTGCAAAAGAAAAACTAAGGGGGATCGATGTCCTCGTTCTTTCCCATGGGAATCGTGAGCCAGAAAAGTCCATGTCGGCCAACTATTGGTCCTATGTGAATCTCATAGAGGCCTATAGAAAGGTTTGTGAAGAAGAAGGACGCACTCCAGAGGTTTGGGCAGTCGGCTCGGAAATTGAGTTTCATCCGAGTTTTGGTGTTAAGTCCTATGTGCCTTACCTCGAATCCAAAAGAGCATTTCAGCGAGTGGCTCGCTATTATGCTTTCTATCCGGGCCTCATTTATCGTCATATCGTACCGGCGGCCTTTCGTTCGCAAATGGGTTGGGGTTTTTTCTCGGCTCGGACTGTAGCTCGTTTCAGTCTTTTTATGATTAAAAGACAAATGCACTATATTCCAGTTACCTACACGGGCTTCGCTATTTTGAACTACTTTAAGTTTCTTTTCTTAAGTTACCAAAACCCCAGGGACCTATACGGTGAAACGTGGTTTGATCCAGACCTTGCCCGAGCATTAACCCAGCAAGTTCCTTACATTGACAGAAAAAAGCAAAACTTCTTTGTGGAGCTTCAATTGGGGCCGAGCTAACCGGAGTCCACTTGACTCCCCCAATGGAAGCCATAGGATAAGGTATTCAAGTTTGATTGCGAGGAAACCATGGATTTTAAAGAAGCTTCAGAAGCCGTAAAAAACCTTTCGAAAAGACCCGATAATAACACTCTTCTTCAGCTCTATGCTCTTTTCAAGCAGGCCTCAGAGGGAGACGTCAGCGGAAAGCGTCCAGGAATGCTGGATGTGAAGGGGCGTGCTAAGTATGATGCTTGGTCAAAGATCTCTGGAACCGATCAATCCCAGGCCGAAAGCCAGTACGTTCAATTGGTCCAAGACCTAATAGCAAAGGACTCCTAAGAGATTCTTCTATTCCTTTTCTTTACACCGGTGTCGAGAAGTCCCGGTGGCTTTCTGTTAAATATAAGCTTGAGAATAATGACTGTTTATGTCAAATTCTCAGGAGACAAGTTCTCTAACAGGAGTGACATAGAAGATGTCTGAGTCAAAAACCGTGGGCCCCAATTTTGTAAAAGCGATTATTCAAAAAGACCTTGAAGCGGGTAAAAACCAAGGGCAGGTGATCACTCGATTTCCTCCTGAACCCAATGGTTACCTTCACATCGGACATGCAAAATCGATATGCCTTAATTTTGGCTTGGCCGAGAGTTTCAATGGCCGTTGCCACCTGCGTTTTGACGATACGAATCCGGTCGCTGAGGACCCAGAATTTGTTGATGCCATTCAAGAGGATATCAAATGGTTGGGCTTTGACTGGGGGGAGCACCTTTACTTTGCCTCAGATTATTTTCACAAGCTTTATGATTTCGCTATTGAGTTGATCAAAATGGATAAAGCCTTTGTGGATACGGGTAGTGTCGAAGAGATTCGCGAGGCGCGAGGAACTCTTACCGAGCCCGGAAAAAACAGTCCCCATCGCAATCGATCCGTTGAAGAAAATCTGGAACTCTTTGAGAAGATGAAAAAAGGTGAGTTTGAAGAAGGTAAGGCCGTTCTTCGAGCAAAAATAGATATGTCGTCGCCCAATATGAACTTGCGCGATCCCATTCTTTATCGCATCAAGAAAGTGGCCCATCACCGGGCTGGCAACGAATGGTCGATCTACCCAATGTATGATTTCACTCACCCCTTATCTGATATGCTCGAAGGAATTACCCATTCGGTATGCACTCTTGAATTTGAGGATCACAGGCCTTTGTACGACTGGCTACTCGACACTTTAAAAACCCCTTGTCACCCTCAGCAAATTGAATTTGCCCGATTAAATTTAGACTACACGATGATGAGTAAAAGACGGTTTATTGAGCTGATTGCCAATAAAACAGTGGCCGGTTGGGACGACCCGCGCATGCCGACGATTCGCGGGTTAAGACGTTTGGGGTTTCGAGCCGAAGCCATTCGAAGTTTTGCTGAAAAGGTGGGTGTTACCAAGAAAAATAGTATTTCGGAGCTCAGTTATCTTGAACAGACCGTTCGAGAGGATCTGGATGTCTACGCCGATCGGGCATTTGCCGTTTTAGATCCGATTAAAGTCGTTATCGAAAACTGGGATGAAGGTAAAAAAGAAGTTTTTGAGGGGCCAAAACATCCTAAGGATGAGGCGCGCGGCAATCGAAAGCTGACGATGACCCGTGAGATCTATATTGATCGGAGTGACTTTCTCGAAGAAGCGCCAAAGAAATTTTTTCGACTTAAGCCCGATGGTCACGTTCGCCTTCGCTACGCCTTTGTTGTTCATTGTCACGAGGTGATTAAGGACGACTCTGGAAAGGTTGTTGAGCTTCGCTGTACCTACGACGAACGCACGAAAAATGGAGTCACTCCAGAAGGTGAAAAAAAGGTAAAGGGAATTATTCACTGGTTGTCTGCCGAAGAGGCGGTGCCTGCAGAAATTCGACTTTACGATCGTTTGTTTTCTGATCCCAACCCAGCTTCGAAAAACCATGAGGATTGGACTCAGACATTGAATCCGAACTCCCTTGAAGTCATGAAAAATGCATTTGTTGAGCCTGGACTCGAAAGTCTCGCTCCCGAAAGTCATGTGCAGTTTGAACGGCTTGGTTTTTTTGTGACCGACCGACGGGATCACAGCAAAGATCACGTTGTCTTTAACCGAACTGTAACTCTTAGAGATAACTGGACCAATAAGTAATCAGAATAAAGTTACTGAGTCGTTGTTTACTCCAGGGAACAGGTCGGAGGAGTGATATCAATTTGCGGAGTGGTTTCGACATAGAAATCACTCGTTCTGCGATTGAAGGACCGCTGTCCGCGGAAAAAGCGTCCGGGCCAACGATTGTAGTCAGCATAGTATTCAAATAGAGGCTGTCCGATTTCAAACTCATAAACCATCTTATCGGGGTGGTTTGTGGGAAGTGACTTGTCTCGACATTCAAAATCTTTTACAGCTCCTAAAATATCATCAAATGTTCGCGTTTCCGCTTGAACTCGCTTCTTTACCATTTCGTCAAGCTGAGCCCTTAAATGCTCTGACACGGGAAAGACAAATTTATTATGCTCAGCCTGGTTTTGAATTTTTGAATATTCAAGAGCGTCTTCAAACACATGTGGATAATCAATCGTATCAATTCGTTTTAAGGGGGCATCATCAATTGACCCTTGGGATGTGACATCACTCGATGGCCAAACAATCCATGATCCTATGCGCTCAAAACTCGAGACGTAAAGGAGCCAATAAAAGTAGGGTTCCGGTTCGAGGGATTCATCATTGAGCATAATATCTATAAGACTGCTTTCGTTACCAATTTCGAGAAGCGTATCTCTTTCAAAATATCTCAAAATTTCTTTCGTCTCATCAGACATCTCATAATACTTTCTAAAGCGAGCAATATAATCGACGATAGACTCGGGTTTTAAATGTTCTGGGATGCGATCGGTCTGTCCGAGGTGATTCATGATTCTTTGGTAGTTGATCCAGTTCTGATAGGTGTCTCTGAGGGGAAAGATCATAGAATTCATGTGCCCTGCCTTTAGCCACAAGACATAGTTGTCGGTAGTCCGAAGTACTTTTTTTACAAACTCATCGACATCTGGAACATAGCTAATTCTCTGGTTTTCCCGATTCGTATATAAATTTCTTGTAACGTCGTCGCGTGTAAAGTCCGTAGGAATTTTAACTCTGGCATAGTCAATCAGCTCCTCCATGTGTTCTTTAGCACGAATCAGGAGATCCATCTTGTGATAGAGAAAATGTTCACCAGTAATCTCATCATATCCGCGATAAGAATTAGGATAATCCGAAAAACGAGTAAAACTGAGGTCTGGGCTTTGGCCACTTCTGATTTCGGTCATCGCCTGGTGGACTTTTTTAATATGAGCTATTTCATTAGACATAATAGAAACCATTACGTCTTTGTCCTTTGTTACAAGGTCGAGGTAACACTCATCGTAGTTTTGCGAGAGACGACTTACACCTTCAAGGTAACTATTGAGTTGATTAAGAGCATTAGTTCTCAGGCGGTTCACTGGAGCGAGCTTACTTTCAATGTCTGCTGAATCCAGATTGAGGCGAGTCGCAAAGTGATTGCGAAGATTGCTCACTAGGGCGTCTGCAAACTGTATGTCTCTGAGTATTATCAATTTGTAGGCCTCGAGTTCCTCTGCCATTTGTAGTGAGTAGGGGTTTAGAGCAACCTGCCCATTACTCGTGGTTTGTCGAGTGATGGCGCGAGTAAATACCCCAAGTGTTGGCTTGATTGAGAAATCGGTGATCTTGACTTGTGAGGAATAGCCACCGTCTCCTTGGGCAGCCTGGCACAATGACAAGAATTCTTGATAAAAACTATTGTCATCGTGACGGTGAATAGACCAATTTTCTAGATCGAGAAGCATCTGAAGTCGAGATTCGACGACAATTTCATAGAAGACTTTAATGTAGTCAAAAGGATCTATGCCCAATTGATCAAAACTGAGGGTCTTGAGCGCAAAATCAAAGACATAGGCGAGTTGATAAAAATTGAGTTTCTTTTCTCCTGCTGAATAGTTATCAGTAGTTACGCCATACTTAAAAAGAAGTGGGAATTTCCGTAGATGATTATCTCGGAACGTCCGAATCATACTCTCGTATTTCTTTGTAGTCGCTGAGACACCACCAATTCTGACCCTAGACTCAATTTGTCTTTTTGAAATGTAGTAAATCGCCATAAGGTGATGATTGTAAGAGATTAAGAACTTTATATTTTCCTTTAAGTAGTTGAAAAAAGCTTTGACCCCTCTATTATCGAGACCTTCAATTTCTCTCAAAGCTCCAGTGGACTCGCTAAAACCACGAATTCGATCGACTCGAGTTAGAAAACCAAGCACCTTCACTGTCGAAAGTTCCGAGACTCGAATCGCCTCTTCGATGACTTCACTCTTTGCGATGGTTTCGTCAGAAAAAACTCTTGCTTGAGATTTATTGGTCGACAGAATTAGATGAGCTAATTGAATTTTCAAATATTCGTAACTGATGTTGTTGAATTCTTGAAGGGACTTTTGGCTCGCTTGCCAAATCCAGCTGATTTCGTCGATCCCGAGACGGTTATAGAATAGAGCGTCCACAATCCAGAAATATTCATTGCGCTGAATTGAAACATCGAGATCTAGATTTGTGATCATAAGAGAGTGACTTGAAGAGATTTCTCGTAATCGTGATTCGAAGCTATCAGGTTCATTTCGCCTGGATTCAATGGAATTGGTTACCTCAGGGTTCACCTGTCCATCTATATAGAGTCCAAGTTCAAGACCTTTTTGAAAAATCAGGCGGGAAAGGGGGTCCCTTAGCTCTGCTCTCGTCAAGTTGAAAACATTGAGCTGCTGTACAAGTCGAGTGATTTCCTCTTCGCTACCATTTTCAAGAAAAATTTCTAATACTTCAGCCGTTAACTCGTTAAAAGTTTGTCGATCGACAAGAGCTATTCTCTCGCCTCTCTCACTTGAAAAAAGGGTTTCAAGCGATCGAATATTTTTAAGGTATGCGAATAGAATAGTATTGTTCACGTCTCTTGAGCGTCTTTCGAGGTAGAGGTGAAGGACCGTATAAAAACGCTTAACCTTGTCAGCACTTTCTAGATTGTTTTCATGAATTTTCACCCATTTCTCTAGGACTAAGGCAAACAATGGGGAACTCGTAAGAACCGGCAAGAGAGGGCAATCATTGGCTTCAACTGTACAGTTATAGAGTAAGCTCTCGATAACGAATTCAACTTCAGATTCATTATTTTCAATTTCTAGGACATTTTCGTACCAATTGTTTATGAGTTCTCGAGTTTCTTCCTGATTTGTTTTGTATTGTGCAATGAGTTGGTCTCTGTCGATGAGAAAGCTTCTGTATTCATTAACAACAAAATGAGGGTCGTCACCTTCAGAGCCAAGTCGTAAGAGGTGATGCGGGAATTGAAGTTCTTCTTCGCCATCTGAAATCAGGTTCCGATCGCTATCGATGGCCTGTTCATGATGTATAATAGACCGAGTAGGGAGGTCGCAAGCAGCCAAGAGAAGAAGTAGACAGACTAAGAAAACTCGAAATTTGAGTTGTAAAGGGTAGAGGGACATTGTTAATTTCCCTCCTCTCCCTGAGTGCACAGCGACAGGTGATTATTGCTATTATAGAAGTTTTTGGACTCTCGGGTAAAAAGAGCTTCTCGGTTACTAGCATTTCTTAGATCGCGATCGTTAATATAGGTGCGGTTGTCCTCAAATCTAAAATCTCCGGGGCGAGTTCCTATGCCCACGAATTGAGTTGTCTCAATTGTGTTTCCGAGGGAGAGCTCAAGGTTGATCGCACTGATTCGATCCTGAAAAGAATTCGAATCTCTATTTTCTCTGATGACATCAGCAAGACGATTAATTTTTTCAAACCGATCATTGACAATGCTGTCATAAGAGTCAAAAACGCTTTGGCAAAAGTACGTTTTTGGAGGAAATATCAAGTAAACTATATCACGTAAAGCAAGACCGGCTTGCTCGGCGTCTTTCATGATACCTGTTCCATCCTCGAATCGATACCCTTGATCAAAAAGTGTACCTCGATAAATATTTTCAAATATAGGAATTACCGCATCTGAGTTTCTCACAAAGATAAAGTCTTTAATATCATTTCTAGGCATAAAATCCGTTTTTCCTATATAGAAGAGTACGTCTTTATACTCTTCGGGTAGACTGACGATTTCTCTGGATCGGACCGCCTCTTCGAGAAGCTCTTGGGGTTCGATTTTTGCGATACAGTCTTGACCACCACTATCGTTTTGAGTGGTTTCGTCGCATACGGAAGGATTTTGCTCAGCCAATTCACTTGGAACCTTAAAAGGGCTCAATTTGTAAAAATTTTGAATCACCTTCTCTTTGTGTCGAACATCCTTGCCATTTTTATAATACTCGAGCCACTTAAAAATTGATCCTGAGTTGTAAACGAGAATCCGGAGGGCGTTGCGAACAAAATCTATTTCTGAGTCGCCGATTCTTACCTGACGGCTATTGGGACTGTTGATGAAATCGATTCCATCGGTGTCTTCAAGTTCGATGACCCGAGTTTCTACCCCAATACTATCGGTTAATGTATAGGGAGAATTCGTTACTGATTCGAGTGTACTATTGAGTCTCTTAGTTATTCTTTCATAGGCTCCGTACTTGGTAATTACATACTGGGGATACTCGATATTGTCGGCTCCTAATAGAGGTCCAACCTCTTCTTCGAACTTTGCACGATCGAAGCTTTCGCCATGGGTTTTTGCACTTTGATAAATTCTTTTGAAGTAGTTGATTTCGTCTCTCAATATATCGAAAACTCTAGAGCGCGTATGTCTATAAACCTTATCACTACAATCGTTAACCATGCGATGTATGTAATAGAGAGTTCCGATGTAGTTTTCCCGCAATTCTTCGATTTCGGCAATAATACGGTTGATTTGCTGAATTTCAGGGGAACCCTCTTGATACTCTCCTTTGTCCTTCAAGTATTGAAAGTAAATATCTATGAGATTTCTGACTCTTATGATTTCTTTTTCATAACCAAAGGCGACTGACTGAAAGTCATTGATCGAACCCCATCCATATATTTTGAATGCAAGACCAAAGGGCGAAGATCCGACTTCACCAGACCCAATGAGAACATTAGAATCTAAGCTCAAGTAGTCGATAATCGACTTGTAGTTGTTTGGATTTTCACAATACAGTTTGAGTTCGTTTAAGTTGTTTTCATTTAAAAAGCTATCGTTGAAATCACGAATTTTTCCATCGAGATCAGTTCTGATGGGGTCCAGATATTGGCCCAGTACTTTTTCGAAGAATTTTGTTCGCGTGATCGATTCTTCACCCGTAGATTCATTTTGAAAACGGAAAACATCTAAGCTCTCTGATACGATAATGTAGTAGTAGGCCAGTGCAATTTCACCCTTTGAGAGTTTGACAGAGTCCTTAGCGTAGTTAAACCACGGTCGAAAGCCACCGTTAAGCATATAGCGTATAACTATTGTTGGATCGACTTCGACTTGAGCGCCGAACCATGTAGTAAAAGTAAATGGTGAGTCTAAAGCCGATAAGAAATAGCTGAGAATTAGCATGTTGGGGTAGATGCTTAGAAGTTTGATATTAGATTTCAAGCTATTGGTAAAGTCTTGGAGTTCACGGAAGCTAGAAAAGTTTTGCTGAAAGCTCGGTATAGAAGCTCTAGCGAAAATATTAAGCATTTCAGTTCCGAGAATTAAACGGTCCCAAAGATTGTTGAGCGAGTAGCTTTCATTAACTGTTACTTCAAACATTTCATTGTTTGCGAAATTTTCAGCTCGATAGATATCTGTAAAACCCTCATTAGTTAAATAGATGGTTTTTGCAAATTCGATTTTTAGGTACTTTATGATCCAGCTGACCAGGACATCTTTGTCTTTACGTGAGTTCGCCCAAATTCGATCGGCGTACTCCGATGATATATGCTGATTATAAAGTCGATCGATGATAAAGAAATATTCATTAGCTAGCTTGTCAGGGCTGTATTCATCGAGATCGATACCATAATTAGAGAAGAATCCAGGTGTTTTTTCGAGAATTCGTTGAATCTCTTGGTAAAAGCTAGGGTTCGTGCCGTTTCCATTTTCTTGGTAATTTCTTATCTGTTCTTTTAACTGTGGGTTCAGTTCACCAGTTTCTCGGTCGTAGAGGTAGTATTGCGAAGCGAAATCAAACATTCGTGCGGTACCAAGCTGCAGGCCAGAACTTTCACGTTCACTATAATTCCAAGGATTAAAGTTATCGATAAAAGCTCGAAATTCTGGAGAGTAAGGGTCACTGACTTCAAAATTATTGATGATCGAGTTAAAAAGGTCGATTTGTGCTGAGAGCGGAGCATATTGCCTATAATCGAGGGCTTCAATTTCGTTGGCAGGTTTACCAAGAGTTTCAGCGTATTCATGAATCAACCACGCTTGGTAGCCCTTGAAAAAGTTGAGGTATATGAAATTAAGTCGCGGCATTTCTGACCGAGACTTGATTTCGTAAGTCAAAAGAATAGCCTGGTAAAGGTCTCTAAATGGTCGCAATTCCTCTTTCTGGGCCGCTTCAAGGCAAAGTTCTGAACGGCAGGCAGATTCTCTAACGGCAATAGCCTTGCGTGAAACATACTCGAGTAGGACGTAGGCAGAGTATGCACTACCCTTAAAGATACGCTCAAATTTGCATTCACGCATTTTCTGTGTACAGCCGTAAGAAACAACCTGATAGTAATTTTCGAGAAACTCGTCAGAAAGACTTTCGGGGCTTTTCTGTAAAATGGCGTGAAGAGCTGTATCCATGGACCTAATGAGGCGCATGGTTTTTAGCTCAAAGCGAATGTGAAGTTGTTCGAGAACTTCTGCCTTCATAAGACCGTTAAATAGAGGCTCTACTATTTCATTAAAGATGGCATCTGCCGACTTATTACTGAGCGCTTCATTACGTACTGAGGCTTCGACTTGATCGGCATCAAATTGGGCGAGAACCTCTTCGGCATCGGCTTCAAGCACGCGAGTTTGACGAACCTCTGGGCTGAGTCTGTTCTCATGATCCAGACGAGTCACTTTTTTGCTATCACAAGCGGTGATAGCAAGAGATAGGAATGTGAGAATTATAACTATCCTATTCACTGACATTCACCCTAAAGATATACGGGAACCACCAGTAGCCATTGAGTAGGCCGGCCGCCGATAGAGCGGCTGCAATTCCCTTTGTCGATTCGAAGCAATTATCTTCACTGACACCAGTGATTTCTTCGAACTTGTTAAATTCTGTCTGAATACTTCGTTTAAAAATACGATCGAGTTCGGTCGAAGTGGCAATTCCCTTAGGAATGCGAAAGCCCTCAAATTGGGGAGTGGTCGTGAAGTATTGATTAAGTCCCTTGTCACCTTCTATACATGACTTGAGAACATCATTGTATTTAGTGAGAAGTTTTTCTTTAACGCCAAGTTCAGCGAGTTGGTCATCCTCGCTACGATTGATCGTTACCATATAGGCAAAAGAGTAAGCCGCTGAATCGCTGAAGAACTTAATTGGGGTCAGCGGGTAAATGATCATATCGTTGGCTCGCGCCACGATGTGACCTTCTGGAAGTATGTAGGCATCTTGCCCATCAATTTCTTTTCGCGAAAGAGGATCAAATATCGTGAGTTTAAACCTCTTGTAGAGTTCAGGAGTACCGCTATCGATTCCCTGTAGGATTAGAACGGCTACTTGTGGTTCAAGTTTAGTTTGATCATAGATTTTCTCCATATATCGAAGAGGGAATCTATGGTTATCGTTGTTTGTGCGTGACCATCCAGAGAGATAGCCCATCCATGAAACGGCTTTACCAACAAAGGTCGCTTCATCGCCAAGGGATTGAAAACGAAGGTTTGAGGTTAAGGCGGAACCGAGAGTGTCCGTATATTCTCTTGGGTAGAGCGAACCCATAAAGTAGTTGGCGTCGGATTGACCGTAATAAAATGCGTAGCCAAAAGGGGTCATCACCTTTGGAGACATCAATTGAAAGAGAGACGAAACCTTGAGCGGCAGGTTTGTCATCTGCGACCAGGTCCCCAGAAAACGAGAAAAGTCTCTACGCTGATCTCCTCCACGGATTCCGCCTGGTAGGTAATAGTCTTCGTGGTTGTATCGTGTCGAATCTACTAGGGGTTTAGTGAGGATCTTTTTGAACTCTTCTATGTTCTGTTTGTTGGTTTCACAGAGATCCTTGAATTCAGAGTTCTGACTAAAAATTTCTCTGAGAAGTGGGTGTTCAATTTCTTCAACATTTTCTTTAGCACAAGCCGTAGAGAATTGATAGAGTGCCTGTTGATCCTCAGAAATTCTTTGAATTTCTGGCTCAAATTTTCTTCTCATGTAGTCGTAAAAAAGGCGAATTCGACCGGTCATCGATATCGCTTTATACCAAAGATAGCCTTCGACTCGATCTGCACCTGCAGAGTTGTCTGTAAAAGAATAAAGGTACTGAATAAGATTGTCTGTTAAATCTTTCCAGTAGTTGTTTGCAACCTCTTGATAGGTTGTGCCTCGGTCCCAGCGGTTGCACATAGGGTCGTAGTAGTAACTGGCTTCCATATCGTTACAAGATGGGAAGTAAGCAACTTCAAAGGCTTCTGTTGAGTCTTCGTCACAAGGAATTGATTGGTAGACGACTTCTCCAGAGTTTGGATTATAGGGTTTACTGGCAGTCGCTGGTTGATCAGAGCAAGTGAATTGCGGAATGCGACCATCAGCAGGGACTTTAAAGAAAGAAAAGGTTTCTGCACCGGAGCCCGTTTTATAGCCAGGGTATTCTTGGTTGTAAAGGTAGCGCAGAACTAACTTGTCGTGTTCGCCAGGTTTGATTTTTTCGAGATCAGAGTGAACCTCGGTCGTTCCATGGCGATAATCCATGATCGACGAAAAATAATTGTACCCGGCCTCTTCGGTCGCCATTTCCGCCATCGCTTGGTACATCGCCGGTGGAACTCGCTCAGGATCTGGCAGAAGGTTTCCTTTAAACTGATGTCCGAGTCCTAAGAAGTGTCCATATTCGTGCATGGTGAGATCAGTAATTACCGATTCAATGGCATCATTCACATTTGGAGTTTCGCCGCGTTCTGTAGAAGCCATCCATTGTGTCGACATCATTTCGAAATTGCGATCAAGTCCGAATACATTTCTTGCTGCCATGACTGCTTCAGGAATTTCTGGAAGTGAGTTTTCAGGGTCAGATCGTAGCAATTCTTCTTGTGCCTGGGTCTCGGCGTTTTCTTCATAGCCTGGAAGGTAAAGATAGTCTTCTAGAGATTTATTGCTAATTTCTGCCTGAACATCGTGTTGGTAGCGACCAATAAGACTATTCAAAGAGCCAGCGATGTTTTCTATCTCGCGTCGAGAGATGGAAGTGTCATCATTAAGATCAGTGAGCATTCGGCTTAATTCGGCTCGACGGTTGGTGGCATCAGTACTTGTCTGCCCCTGGAGTTCGTCGAGTTGAAATTGGATGAGATTTCTATAGTCACCAACAAGGGATTGACCAGTAAAGCCGGCAAGAGCTTGCCCCGTATAGTCGAGAGATCGAGGGAAGGGGAGTTCTCTTTCTTCGAGGCCAAGAATTCGGTAGGGACTTATGCGGGCCATGGTTGCAGACGATGGTGCACTCGGCGCAATATATCTATTTATATAGCGCTCGATCATTCCCCCATAAATTACGATTCCACCCCAGAGAATTTCACCGTTACGAACATCGGCATGGGTTTGACCTACACCGAGGGGAGAACGAGCGGAAATTTCTTGGTCGTCGACCCAGTAAATGCTCGGGTATCGCAAATCAAAAGGATATTTAAGTTCTTTAACCTCAGGAATAAATACTTTATGACCTTCGGGAACAGCTCCCACATCAACAAAGGCATCATTCCATTTCTCGACGACATTTTTAACAGTCTCTATATATTTGTCTGGAACATGACTGAGGTAGACCTTGTGTTGCTTACTTAAATCCCAGTGAGCGGCATAAAGAAGCTGGTAAAGACCATCGGCCTTTTGCCCCATAATGTGCAAGATATTCATATACTTCTGAACCGTTGGGTCCATGGGAGTTTTTACGAAGTTGGGATTGTGTTCGAAGGCCTTAAAATTCACTCGAATTCGACCTTGTAAGTTTTCGCCGTACTGTTCAGACTGAGCGTATACAGTGAGTCCTAAGAAGCCAGTTTCTGGATCCCATTCAACATCGTAGACATCGACGATGCGAGGAGATCCACTCCAAAACCACCCTGCAGAAAGAAGGTTTTCAAATCCACTCTTGATGTTTAGGCCCTTGAGGTTGAGTCTAATATAGGGTCGTCGCGACCAGTGACTTCGACTGCTATTTTCTACGAGTTGATTGGTGTCTCGTCCGCGACCATCTTTGGCCGCCTCTAAGTAGTAGTGTTTTTCGCTGGGAATTTCGAGCCTGTTGGCCCACTTGTCGTGCTGATCGGGAAAGGATGGATTGATCCTTTTTGCGATAAGAGCTCGTTCTGTAATTTGAAAGCGAACATTACAGTGGGTGTTGGAGTGAAACATGTGGTAGTTCGCACGATGGGCGGCCCAGCCAGTCTCTACAACAGGGGCCCAGCCGCAAAGAAAGGTCTTGCTCGAAACCTCAGTTCCACTGCTGAAGGCTTCGCCGAGAAAAAAGGTTTTGCGGATCGAATCGTTATCATCGGGAACGGGAACTTCTTGGTCGGGCTTATAAAAGGTACAGTTAGCCAGAGCAAAGCTCAGACTGATTAGCAGAATTAAGTAGCTGACGTTCGATTTTTTTATAAGACCTAGTTTTCTCATCAGATGAGGTAATTACAAAACCGGGGCCAGCAAAAGGGAGTAAAATCAGCAAGTTCGAGGGGTCATTCTGCGATAATTTCGATTTAAGGGATAATATTGCACCCTGAGATGGGTTAAGACGCTAGATTGCTAACAGCCCGGCTCAAAAGAGTCATTTAAAATGCTACTCTCTAAAACTGAGTAGCATTTTCATAAAAGTGAACTTTTTAATCAGGTCTAATCTTCATTAATATTAAGTCCACCTGTATTGAGACTTCTCAAGGTATCGATGGTAGATATTTGCTGATGATCTTGAAGTTGTCTTAGACCTTCATTGATTGTTGAAGAATCACTTCTTTGAGCAATTTGGGCCCTCAATCGAATCACGGATGGATTATCGCAACTGATCGGCAAAAGGAGTCGAGCCAATTGATCTTTATCCACTTTGAGAGATCCATCTTCGCTCGAATTACCAAGGGTATAACTTGATTCAGGACTCTCGCTGCAAAAATCTTTTTTAACTTTGATCTCTATAACTCCATCTATCAACTCTTTTGTTGCTGTTGAGCCGAAGTGGAGCCCTCTTCTTTGATCAAAACCGTCGATATGCCTTAGTGGCCCAAGAGAGTTAAATTCATCTTGAGCACTTTCAAAATCGAGGTGGATCCCTTGTTCACGCCAACGAGTTCTGAGCGTCTGGTATGTGGCGGCAATGTCAGACTCAGATCTTCTAACCCACCTTCCTATGTGTTCATCAATTTCAGCTTCCATTGAGTTATTCATTCCGGGACTTAATTCTACGGAATCTCTATGTAAAAAGAATTCCTGGCGACTTCCGTATTTGCCCCAAAACTCATCTGGGCCATTGTAGCTCATGACTTGTGAATTCAAGGCTAATCCCCGTGTGTAGAGGCGGCTATGGCCGTGCTGTCTGATATAGTTAGAATTTAGATGCTGGCAATCCTCAACGATCTGACGGAACCTAGGGCTTTGAATGAGATCGCTCTGTTCAGAGGTAGCCAGTTCAAGATCACTCGTCTGCTCACTGAGATAGCGATTTGCCGAATTTAATCGGTCCTCACAAGACTGGGCAAATGCACCATCTAAAGAGAATGGGTTTATTAAGCTAAGAAGAACTACAAGTAATGACGATTTCATAAACTTTCCTTTTCAATTTCTAATTGAGAAGTGTGCAACATTGGTGCTGTTTGAAATCTAAATTATGGACTAGAGAGTGTTTCATAATGAGACTAAACAAAAACTGTCAACAATCAAGCGATCGCCTGTGAATGAGTTAGTCACCCTTAATTTATCGCCAAGATCATTCTGATATTGAAATTTACATCAATAATCCGGCGATGGTTGCCGTCAAGAAGGCAGCTAAGCTTCCACCGATCACCGATTTAATACCAAGCTCAGCAAGGTCCTTTTTTCGACTCGGAGAAATGCCACCGATACCGCCAATTTGAATGGCAATCGAAGAGAAGTTGGCAAAACCGCAAAGAGCATAGGATAAAATTAATTCGGTACGGGTGCTCAGAGTTTCCGTAACTTGAGAGAGGTGCAAGTAGGCAACGTATTCGTTGAGAATGACTTTTTCACCTAAAAGGGCTCCGGCCACCATGCACTCCTCCCATGGAATTCCCATGAAAAAAGCGAGAGGCGAAAAAAGCCAGCCAAGAACAAGTTGCCAAGTTAACTGGGCTTCGCCATTGACGAGCAGAACATCGGGAACAAGGGCCACTCCCCAGGTATTAAAACTAGTCCACTCTCCGATTTGGGTCAGCATTCCATTCATAAGTGCAACGAGGGCAATAAATGCCAGAAGCATGGCTCCCACATTGAGGGCCAGCTTTAATCCTTCACCAGCGCCACTGGCGGCGGCATCGATCACGTTGGTGTAATCACTCTTCTTACTTTCTTTAGGAATCGAGCCCATGGTTTCGGGCTTTCCCGTTTCTGGGAGCATGATCTTGGCGATGGCCAGAGCTGCCGGAGCCGACATCAAACTCGCAGTTAAAAGGTGGGCGGCAATTTGATCAACACTATCTTTCAAAAGTAGAACATAGGAAGCTAGGACTCCACCGGCAACGGTGGCCATTCCTCCTGTCATCAGTGAGTACAGTTCAGATCGCGTCATTCTTTCGATATAGGGTTTAATAACAAGTGGGGCTTCGGTTTGCCCAACAAAAACATTGGCAGCAACCGCAAGGCTTTCAGCACCACTAATTTTCATAAGACGTTTCATGACCCAGGCGAGTCCAAGGACCACGTAATACATAATTTTTAAGTGGTATAGAACCGCCATAAAACTTGAGAAAAAGATAATGGTCGGAAGAATTTGGAAAGCAAAGTAAAAGCCTTTTGAGTTATTTCCCAGGTCTCCAAAAATAAACTGACTTCCCAGTGCCGTATAGTTGAGGAAGCCAACAATGGCGTCGTTAACGTAAACAAAATAAGATCTCAAGGGGCTTTCAAAATCGAGAAATGGTATACCAAAAACTAAAACTGCCAGTGCTAATTGCAGGCCGAGGCCCCAAAAAACCACGGGTTTTGAAATCGCTTTTCGATTGCTTGAAAGGGCAAATGCGATAGCGAGCAGAAGAATAATTCCAAAAAAACTGACGAGTCGATCCATGGCGCTAAGATCGTGATTTATGGCTGAGAAGTCAAAGGGAATTGAAAAATGAATCTGACGCCGTCACACTTTGTAATAAATATACAAAGGCCTGATGAGTCGCTTGCTTCAGGATGCCCGATTCCATAAAAAAACCGAAGGCCAGTGGCCTTCGGCAAGAGAGGAGAGTTGCATTTTGGCATATAACAAAGGTGCGAACACCTTAGCGTGACAAAATTTAAGTTCAAAGGTCGACGACCAATCATACCCGAACTTCTAATATTCTATTTAACGAGGATTAATTGTCCCCCCAAAAGGACTCCCTGTTACAATACCCACTGATATCTTAGAGCAAGGGTTGTACCTGGAATACTCGAAATAATAGCTTCTGGGGTGTTATGATTGTAACTCTAGTGATATCTTGTCTAGTGCCTGATCATTCAAAATGAGACTCTAAAGAGCTTTTTGCTGGAGGGTAAAGGGCATGGGTTCTGACCATTGGGACCATTCATTTTGTTTTTTTGAACGATAGCGAACGCGCCAGAAATACTGTCCCAAATCGAGTTGGGGTTTGATCTTTAGGTGGGTTCTTTTTGTGGTTTTCTTATAGACCGTAAAAAAGAACTCCGGTGTATTTGCCAATTGAATTTCATAGTACTTTGCCACGGGAATCGTCTCCCAGGTGAAGCGCAAGGGGCTTTTTTTACTTTTTGTAATGATACTAAAGCTCGCTGGATAGAGGTGTTTTGGCGCTTTTAGGTCGGATCTCTCAATCTTTTTTAATCCCGAGGCGAGTTCCCGCGAAAAGAAGTGAACTTCGTGGACTTCTGAGAATTGGCTCATGCCTTGCCCCAGTTCGTTGAGAGAGCGAATACGCCAATACAGACTCTTCTGACCTCGAGCCCAAATATCAAGACGAGTACTCTTTGTCTTTTTGACCTGAACCAGTCGATCTCTTTCAAATCCGTATTCAATTTCGTAGGTTGTCACACGAGGCAGAGGTGCCCATGCCAGATGAAACTTTCCGTGTTTGGGAGTGCCGTCCGTACTCTGAGTTGGTTGGATTCCAGGAGTCTCAGTGTAAATTTGCAAGTGGGTCGCGGCCGAGTAGGGCGACCATTCGCCGGACTCTTTATTACGTCCTCGCAACTTCCAATAGATATTTCCGAGGGGAAATCGTCGTAGAAGTATATTGGTTTGCCGAAATTGATCCTTGCCTAAAAGTTTCCTGAAGTCTTTGTAGCGTGAAAAAATTAGTTCGTAGAGATCAAACTTAATATCTTCTTGAGGGCTAACCCATCCCAGCCAAACTCCGCGCTCCTTCGGTAAGACTAGATAGCCATCATCGCGAAAATATTTAAAGTCCACAGGGCTGATGTAGATCTTTTCGGTGGAGCTATTGAGGTCAAATTGTTCGAGTTCGACTTTATCCAGATTGTCGGGCTTAGGCGGTCCATAGACAATGATTTCCTGCTCGAGAGTTTCTTCGGCGGTGGCTTCAGTGTCTAAAATTTCTTCTTCAGGAGAAGCCTCTGCCACCGGCTCTTCGATTTGACTGTGATCAGTCATTTCAGGTTTGAGTTCGAGGATTCCCTGGCGTTTTAGAACCTTGTATGTGAGAAAGCTCGCCAATCCAAATGATAGAAGAGTCACTATCACTAAAACGGGGGAGGTCCTTTTGTGGGGCTCGTAACGTCGGTTTCCTGCCATGCTTTTATATCGACAATTCTAGTGTTTTTTTGAAACAAAACTGGGCTTCAATAGAGGATTAAGAGGCTTCACTATCTAGCGATTGGTCCTTCTGACGTTCCTCGAGGGCTTTTTGCTCGCTCTCTTGGTCGAGGTAGCGGTACTTCTTTTTGAGTTGTAGGAGCCCCAACCATAGGGCATCGACAATGACTTCATTTTTTTTAACCTTCTTCTCGTTTTTATCGACACTCTTATTGGCGATATCGTGAATTTGGTTGATGAAATTCATTAGGGCTTCCTTGTCCTCGCTTTTGATTCGGAAAGCCATTTGTGGATAGTCTGTCGGGAGCTTTTTGCTGGGGCGATCTGCCATAGACCTAGTCTAATTCAAGCTGATTCCCGAGTCCGTATAATTGTCTGACAATGGGAAGATCTAGACATTTTTGCAGCCTAAGGGCCAGTCCTTGAATCGACCGCTGTAGCTTGTGTGGGTCCTCCCTAGAGAGCCTATTTCTCTGGAGTTTTGCTAAATTTCTGCATTTCTGGGTTTGGCCAACTCCAGCAAGTATTGACCCTTCGGGGACTCGCATATAACTTGTGGCGTCGCTCAATATATAAATACTCATTTTTAAGGAGATTGTTGTGAAGAACCACAAGGTCCGTGTTTACCCCTCTAAAGAACCCCTAGCAAAAGAAGATCAACTCGCATGGAAAATGGCAGAAGTCGCCACCGATCCCGTAGCCGTTTCAGCGGGTGCCACCGATATGATCATAAATCGAATTATCGATAACGCCTCAGTAGCAATCGCTGCTTCTAACAGAAGACCCGTAGCAAACGCGCGCTCAATGGCTCTCTGTCACCCTCGCAATGGTGGAGCAACGGTTTTCGGAATGCCAAATGATCAGACCTTCTCTCCTGAGTGGGCTGCCTGGGCCAACGGTACTGCTGTTCGAGAGCTTGATTTTCACGACACCTACTTGGCCGCCGATTATTCTCACCCCGGTGATAATATCCCGCCGATTTTAGCAGTCGCTCAGACCAAAGGTAAATCGGGAGCTGAGCTCCTTCGCGGTCTTGCAACTGGGTACGAGCTTCACGTTAATTTGGTAAAAGGAATTTGTCTTCACGAGCACAAAAAAGATCATATTGCTCACCTTTGTCCTGCAAGTGCTGCGGGGATCGGCACCATGCTTGGCTTGAATACTGATACGGTTTATCAGTCTATTCAGCAGGCTCTTCACGTTTCTTTTTCAACGCGCCAGTCGCGAAAAGGTGAAATTTCGTCGTGGAAGGCTTTTGCTCCTGCCCATTCTAGCAAGTTAGCCATTGAAGCTGTGGATCGCTGTATGCGTGGCGAAGGGGCTCCGAGTCCAATCTATGAAGGTGAGGATTCAGTGATTGCTTGGATGCTCGGCGGAAAGGGTGCTTCCTATGTGGTTCCTCTTCCAGAAAAGGGTGAAGCAAAAGACGCCATTCTTGAAACTTACACTAAAGAACACTCAGCAGAGTACCAGTCTCAGGCATTGATTGATCTCGCCTTTAGAATGCGTGAAAAGATTTCTAACTTCTCAGATGTAAAAAGCATTGTGCTCCATACATCTCATCACACCCATTACGTCATCGGGACTGGGGCTGGCGATCCTCAAAAAATGGATCCAAAGGCAAGTCGCGAAACACTTGATCATTCGATAATGTATATTTTTGCTGTAGCGCTTGAAGATGGCTCTTGGCACCATGTCAATAGCTATACTCCAGAAAGAGCGGGTCGCCCAGAGACTGTTGCTCTTTGGCATAAGATCTCCACAGTGGAAGACCCTAAGTGGACGGAGGCTTATCACGATCCAAATCCTGATAAAAAGCGTTTTGGTGCACGAGTTGTTATTACTATGAATAACGGTGATGTCATCGAAGATGAACTTGGCGTGGCAAATGCGCACCCTGCGGGAGCCCGTCCTTTTGTTCGAGAAAACTACATAAAGAAGTTCGATACCCTTACTGAAGGTATTATTACGCAGGATGAACGCAATCGCTTTATTGATCTCGTTCAAGACCTTCCAAACTTGAGTGTTGATCAAGTGAAGCTTCTCAACGTACAAATCCCGATGGCCCAACTCGAAATGAACGAGCGTGACCACCGTGGAATTTTCTAAGGAATGCTATGATTTTTGAAACAACGGCCCCGGGCCAAAAGCGTAGAAAACTGAGAGAGGACCTCGATTCAGGAAAGCTTTTACAATTTCCAGGAGCCTTTTCTCCCTTAGTGGCGCAGTTGATTGAAGATTTGGAATTCGATGGCGTCTATATTTCGGGCGGCGTACTTTCAACAGATCTCGCCTTACCTGATATTGGACTCACGACTTTAACGGAAGTGGCACAAAGAGGTCGGGCCATTTCTCGAGTGACCAACCTTCCTTCGATTATTGATATCGACACGGGCTTTGGTGAACCAATGAGCGTGGCGCGCACGGTAATTGAAATGCAAGAATTAGGACTCTCAGGAGCCCATCTCGAAGACCAGGTCAATCCAAAGCGCTGTGGGCATCTCGATAATAAGTCGATCGTCAGCCAAGATGAAATGTGTCGCAAAATTCGAGCGGCCAGTGATGCTAAATTTGACGATAAGTTTTTGTTGATTGCGCGAACCGACTCAAGGGCCTCTGAGGGACTGGATAATGCCATCGCTCGGGCTAAGGCCTATGTTGATGCTGGTGCCGAAATGATTTTTCCAGAAGCTTTGCAAAACGAGTCAGAGTTTGAACGCTTCCGAAAGGAAATCAAAGTTCCATTGCTAGCCAATATGACAGAGTTTGGAAAATCAAAACTTCTCGATAAAACCACTCTAGAGAATCTAGGTTTCAATATGGTGATTTATCCGGTAACAGGGTGGCGCTTAGCCATGAAGGCCGTCGAAGATGGCTTCCGTTCGATCAAAGAAAAGGGCACGCAAGAACCCATTCTCGATCGCATGCAAACGCGAAAGCGCCTTTACGAGATAGTTCGTTACGAAGAATACAATGATTTTGATAAAGATATTTTTAATTTTTCCCAAGAAGGACACAACTAATCCGGAGGAAGTATGTCTAAAGTAAATGTAAATAAAGGTTTAGAAGGTGCAGTGATTGATACGACATCAGTATCGAAGGTCATGCCCGAAATTAATTCGTTGGTTTATCGCGGCTACCCCGTACAAGATCTCGCTGAAAACTGCAATTTTGAAGAAGTCGCTTACCTCCTTTGGAATGATGATTTGCCAAATGCTTCTCAGCTCGAAGAGTTCACGAAAAAAGAACGTTCTCTTCGCCCATTGAGCAAAGCTTGCCTCAATGTCATTAAAGAACTTCCAACAACGACTCATCCTATGGATGCCATTCGCACGGCAGTCAGTTTTATTGGATGTGAAGATACCGAGCATTGGGACTACGAGGGAAGTGATCGTAAGCGCGAACGGGCAATGAACCTCCTCGCTAAGATTCCAACGGCGATTGCTGCATTCTACCGCCATAAAATGGGCAAAGAATATATTGAGCCAAAAACGGACCTCTCGATTGCAGAAAACTTTTTCCACATGTGTTTTGGCGAGGTCCCTAATAAGGACACAATCAAAGCTTTCGATGTTTCTTTGATTTTGTATGCAGAGCACAGCTTTAATGCTTCGACGTTTACGACTCGGGTAATTACGTCTACAACATCCGACCTATATAGTGCAGTTACAGGTGGGATTGGCGCTCTTAAAGGGCCTCTTCACGGTGGTGCTAATGAGCAAGTTATGCACATGATGTTAGAGGTCGGTGATCCTGATAAGGCGAAAGACTGGATGCTTCAGGCTCTTAAAGACAAGAGAAAAGTCATGGGTTTTGGTCACCGTGTTTATAAGAAAGGTGACTCTCGAGTTCCGACCATGAAGAAGTACGCTCAGCTCATGGCCGATTCAACGGGTGAGCAAAAGTGGATGAAAATGTACGATGGCTTAGCTGAAACTATGATCGCTGAGAAAAATATTTATCCAAACTTGGATTTCCCTGCAGGTCCTGCTTACTATATGATGGGTTTTGAAATCGATTTCTTCACGCCAATCTTTGTGATGAGTCGTATAACTGGTTGGGCAGCTCATATTATCGAGCAAGCAGAGAACAATCGTATTATCCGTCCTCTTTCTGAGTACATCGGACACGGTGAACGTAAAGTCAGCAAGTAAAGACCAAACACTCCATTCAAAACACCACAAGGCTCACACCCGTGAGCCTTTTTTTATTTTCTTTATTTAGTCAAATTGAACTCGGTTTTCTTTTAGAGTTCGATTTGAAAAAACTAAGCGGAAATAAAAAAAAGCTCGCGGGTGGTGCGAGCTTTTTGGTTTACGATTTGGTCTGGTTTTTATTTATAGAACAAGGCTCACGGATGTAGCCAATAAAACTAGAATTAAAGCGCTCTCTAGTGTGAATACGACTTTCATTTCTCTACTCATACTTCCCCTCCATCATTACCTTAGAATCATTAAATCATCGAAAAAGGCTGTGGATTGTCGCGTTTCAGATATCCACGAACCGAAATGAAGCGTCTCTGAAAAACCTCTCATATTGAGACGTTCTGAGACACTTATGGAAGCCATAAAATTTATTTTACATAATGATTACAATAACTTACAAATGACAGGCTTGACTTTAACGCACAAAGCCTCAAACTATTAATATAGGAGGTTTGTTATGTCTAACCGAATTGACCCAACAGCTCTCCTCGAACTAACGGGTGATGAACGCGCCTATTTTTATCAGAAAGCTCAAGAGTTAACTCCCTTTTTGACCTCAGCAATGGCTTTAAGTATGCAAGTTGATCGGCCAGAAGTGATGGGAGGAACTACAAGTGTAACTTTGAGCCTCAGCGGTGAGTCTGGCGAGATCGAAGCCAGCGGCCAAGGAACGGACTTCTTTAACGCTGTATTGGATGCAAACGATAGACTACTGAATATTTTGGATAGTCTGCACGATCAAGTAATGAGCCAAGAAGAACGAAATATGGAATTAGTTCAGTCGAAAGTTCGAGTACACTAATTTTTAACGATTTAACTTAAAAGAGACTACCTCTGAATTTGTTTTTAGGTTAACTAAATACAGGTTCGGAGGTTTTTTTATGGGTTTCGCAGAATCCTTATCTCAACAGAAATTTCATCCCATTATTAAGCTTCCCGAGAGTTATCCTATTTTTGATTTTAGTGGTGACTACGATGCCGATAAAAACTCCATTAATAAGTGGGGTATTGGTAAATACGATGAATTGCGTCCCAGTATGTATAAGGGAGAACAGTACTCTTCAGAAGAGTTGGCGAAAGTTCGTAATATTCACATGGGAATCGACATTGGTGCGCCTCCCAAAACTCCAGTTCATGCTTTTGCTGATGGCCGTGTGCTTTTTGCTCAAGACAATGCTCAAGCTTGGGACTATGGACCGACGCTCATCACTGAACATGAGATTGAGGGGTTTCAATTTTGGCTTCTGCTGGGGCACCTTTCTAAAGAAAGTTTGCAGATGAGTCCAGCGGGTAATGAATTTGTCCAAGGCGAGATCATCGCAGAGGTTGGCTCTAAAGAAGTCAACGGGGGGTGGAATCCCCATATTCATGTTCAGGTTTCTTTGATAAAGCCAAGCGAAGGTGATCTGCCGGGGGTTGTGAGTCAAGAGGACCATAGCGAAGCGCTCAAAATTTACCCGGATCCGAGAATTATTCTCGGAGCGATCTATTAGTTGCCCCGTTTAGAGAGAGATGAGTCCTTCAATTCCTTGGGTCTTTTTGTAAATTTCGATAACTTCATCGGAGCTGGCAACGGTTTTAGTCAGGGTAAAGGACTTGTAATTGCCATTTTTAGAGTCTTTGATGTCGGTTTCTTCTCCAGAAAACAATTCATTTAATTCGTCTATGTTTTCGGATTTAACTATAAATTTAAAATAGTATTTTAAAGGGAATTCCTCGTGATTATCGAGAAGGTGTTTTAGTTTTTTCCATTTTTCTTCGTTATCACCCATTTGATTGTCCTCTAAAGTTGAAACTCTCGTAATTGAGCATGCTGAGATACAGTCTGAAACTTACCTTTTTCGTTCTTTGCAATTTGTGAGCAAGCGATATCGTTATCGTGGGTATAAAAAACAAACCACTTTTGACTTTCAATATTTTCGTAGAGCTTCTGCTTCTCGTCGATCAACAGTTCAGGGTAACGATCATACCCCA
>JAUHWN010000029.1 GCA_030424665.1 Bdellovibrionia bacterium
CACCGACATGACCATGTTTAAAATCTATGGGGCGATTACTGATAAAGCTGGAAACTACATTACAGATGCCGGATCAGTCACATGGACTTCTGACCGAACAGAAATTACCAATAACCTAGTTGACAATGGTGATGGCTCAGCGGATTTCACTCCGGCTCAGACAATTCCATTCCCAACGCGAGGAAAAATATTCGCCGATGTTGCTCCTTACCCTCAAGGGTCCTCAGGAAATTTGGCAATTGACCCTGGTGTTCCCGCTGAAATTTTAATGATTCCATCTGATAGCAACTACACTCGTACAGCGGGTGAATACATGAAGTTTCGTCTCGAGGTTCGAGATGCCAAAAACAATCTCGTTGGGCAAAACAATACAAACCAAGGTTATACAGGGGCTATAAACATTAAGCTTCAGTTTTCTGACTACCTCAGTGGCGATGAAGTGGCCGGTGGAGTCGTTCCTGAAGTCATGCTTCCGTCGGCTGATGGAGCTCCCGAGTATTCTCGCTATGACCTCGAGTCCTTTCAGGCGACGGAATACAACTTTGTCACCCAGTTTGCTGCGGGCCTTTCTTCGGTCGGTGAAATCTCAAGAGGAATTGTTTTTTGGGATGGGACATCGGTCAGTCCAAAAGTCACTGTTACTGCGACCAGTGCTTCGCTGGGTGATGTATCGACCACAACAACATTTAATGTTGTTCCCGGCCCTGAATATCGAATTCAACTTCGAGATGGACCAGGGGCCACCGGAAAATCAGTGTGTTCAGCTATTTACGGTATTTCCTCAGGAACTTCAACGACTCTCGATGAATTTTTCAGTCTGTATGATGGTGACCAGACCCAAGTTTCCTCACCTCAAGCAAACTCCCCTTGCTCTGGAATTAACTTTCAAGCTGGTGACTCCCCTGTCACTTTCTATTACGCTCTTGAGGATCGGGCCGGGAATTTCCTCGGATCCACGAGTGCTTCGCTTGATTTAGAAGTGAATTCGAGTGCTAAAAGTGATTTCGATGGACAGTTCTCTCCTACAGGAACTTCTCCATCAACGACCCTTACTCCACTTCAAATTACTAATGGAAATGATCGTTGGATCGATATTATCGGAACGGTCAATGGTAGCACCCAATATTCTCGTTTCGAAGGTGATATCGATCCCGCTAATCTGGATAAATTCATCATTGGTTTGTACAATGGCAAGACTCGGAATTTTAGTACTAACGGAAAGCTCTCAGCAGGAAAAGCAATAGAACTGCAAATAAGAGCGCTTGACCAATACGGAAATATAATCACAAACTTTGGAACAAACACCGTTCCTTTGAGTCGAGACTTTAATATTAGTCTTAGTTCTCCGTTAACTCTCTCACCTAAAGGTAACGCTCCAACCTTTATCCCATTGGGTAACAGAACTCTTCAATTTGCTCACGGAGTATCTAAGCACAATATTATACTGACAAATACTAATGATAACGTAACTCTTAGTATGACTGACCTCCATATGACAAATCCTAAAACAGTAGACCCTCTAACATTCGATCCTAGTGCTGGAGATCCTGGATATATCGAACTTCGTACTGCACTCGATGGAGGTGGCGTCGACTACACAAACCAGATTGTAAACTTAACAACTGACGATTCGGTAGTTGTTTATGCAAATATTTTCGATGGTCTCGGCAACTACAAAACCTGTGACAATGTCGATTGGATCAATCCTGGCTTGACCTATTTCGTACCAGTCGACTCAATGGTATTTACTGATGTCGGCTGTTCGACATTTCTTCAACCACAAAAACCAACTTCGGCTGCCTCTCGATTGGGAGCTTACTATACATGGACTGATTCAGATGGAAATGACTTTATTATCACGGCCCAAACCGATGATATTTCCGTCGACACCGGAATTCTTGCGACAATGCAGATCGTTCCCGACAGTCTTAATCTAGAGGCTGGTGAAACTACAAATGTTACGGTTACTCTAAAGGATGCAAAAGGAAATACTCTCAGCGATACCGGAACAAAGGGAGTTGCAATTACTTCGGTTGATAATGGAGTCACCCGACTCGGACATGCACAGACCCTTTCACATACCAGCAGCCTCGATTTTATTGCTGGAGAAGCCACTTTCTCAGCTATCTTTTACAATTCGACAAAAACTCCTTCACTCAATTTATCAACAACATCAGCACCCTTTGTCTCTGGGCAAACTTCGGCATTTACAATCACATCAGCGCCTCTTGATCACCTGTGGTTAAGAACCGGCGGCGGACTAACAGAAGTCAATGCTGGTGTAAGTAATACCTATAGTATTATCTCTGAAGACGAATGGGGGAACCAGTTAACCTCCGGTGTTGGCTCAACTATCGATGTCACTTTTGATCTAACTAACTCAGCTCTTACAAACCAAGATATTTTATCGACAAGCCTCGCCGGCGCAGCCAGTGTTGCGGGCCCCAATGATACCAGTGTTACTGGGACGCTCACTGGAGGTTTTGCACAGGTACAAGTTGTTTCGACAACAGCAGGAGAAATGCAAGTCAATGGTACAAGTTCTGCTGGCATCAATGAGGGCAATAATACAGAGCAATACTTACAAATTATGCCGCTCTCTACCATAGACCATATTTCGTTTAAACCAGCTCCAAAGCCAACCCATACAGCTAGTCCAAGCTTACCGATTTTTCCATTTAGCGTCGAGTTAAGGGATATTTATGACAATGTGATCACGACCGAGGATAGCGAAACCATTGACATCACTCTCGACTCCGGAACTGGGTCAATTTCCGGAACGTCAAACAAATCTGTTTCGGCGGGTAAGGTTCAATTTGACGATCTTATTTATACAAAAGCTGAAGCAATCACTCTCAGGGCAACTCTCGATTCCGATGCTGGAAAAACAATCACAGCTCCCATAACAGTTAACGTCGGTGGCGCTACACAATCTATCGTCGCTCTTCCCGACCAAACTTTTACTGAAGGTGTAAGTAGCCTTGGAGCAGCTATTTCAGGCGGATCATTCAGTGGTACCAACACCGTTGATGTCGGCACTCCTTTTGTCGTAAAAGTCTATGTTGTCGACGACGCCTTCAACAAATCAAGTGGCTATGGCTTTCCTGTTAATCTCACATCAACGGACCCTAATGCTACAATTTCAGCCCCAGTTGTGCCAACTGGTGGAGAGGCAACCTTCACTGTTACTTTTAAGAGTCAGGGCAATCACACACTATTAGCCGATGCTAGTGGAGTGACGGATCGACCGAGTACAACTGTCGCAGCAAATCCTTTGGCAGCGAGTCAGCTTCTAGTCCTTCACCCTGGACAAGTTCTTGATGAAGGGGCCGATGATCTCGATGATGCGATTGATAACCCCGCAACAACGACACAAACAGCTGGCGCAGCCTTCAATGTGACAGTTGTAGCTGTTGATAGTTTCTACAATAAAGTTACAGATAAAGACGGTTCGTCAGTCTCAATTACAACTTCTGACCCCAATGATGTCCATCCTGCGAGTGAAACCCTAGCCGGTGGTGAAGCCACATTCTCAGTAACAAATCTGACTGCACTGAGTAATCAAAAGATTGTTCCATCGGGTGCTTCGATTACTCCTAGAGATTCTGAACTCTACGATATCGCCCCAGGGACAGCTATAAAAACAATTGTTCATATGCCCGGTCAAACTTATCACCCTGGAACTAACTCTTATGGCACGGCTCTACAAAGTGGAGCCTCAGACCAAGCTGCAGGAGTCTCTTTTACCGTCGATGTCTACGCCGTTGACGCCTACTTTAACATCGATACCAGCTACAATGGCGCATTATCGATCACAACACCCGGTGATCCTAACGATACCGAACCCATCGCCCCTACTAGTTTCACAAGTGGACAGGCGACCTTTACAATCAATCCTGTAAAAGCTAATTCAAGTCAACAGATTAGCGTTTCTTCTGGTCTCAACGATGTCGCCCACGCGCCAGCCTCCTATGATGTAAATCCCGGAGCGAAAAGATTCTTACTTTCACTTTTTGATAACCAAAGTCTCACACAAGGTGTATCGTCCTTAGCCGCCGCTGTGAATCCAACAGCTATTCCCGCAAAGAATGCTGGAGATTTAATTAACATCACAGTTTATGGAACTGATATCCATTATAATGTTATCAATGATGGAAGTCTCATCAGTTTATCCACAACTGCTCCTAATGATGATCACCCTACTGCTAAAAACCTGGTGAGCGGAAGCACTACATTTACCGTTCAAAATTACAAAGCCGGATCTGGCTATACTGTTAGTGCGTCCGGAGGTGGATATCCAGTCAGCCAAACCTCTAATACTTACGATATTAATGCAGGGTCTGTGACTAATGTTATTGCCCTTCTTCCTGGCGAAAGCTTGAGCGAAGGTCACGATACATTTGCCGAAGCGTCTTCAGGAAATCCATCGGATCAAACCAATGGTATTTACTTTCCGGTAACCCTATACTCCACAGACAACTATTATAATAGAGTGAATAGTTCTGTTACCGTAGATATTTCTGCACCTTTTGGAGCGGCGGCCAGCTCTGGCTCTACCAGTTTTGCCGGTGGGAGTATGGTTCAAATCAATCTACAACACAGTGCTGCCGGCACGAATCAAGTTGTGCGTCCGAGTAGTACTCTTAACGATATTGACTCTGATCAATATGATGTTGTCGCATCTCTATCAGCACCAACGCTCGCTCTTTCTGATCCTAACACGGGGTCGACCAGTTACGCCCGACAACAAAATATCGATGTGAATATTACCAATGGAGCGACCATTGCCTATTGGTGTCTCAGTGAATCCCAAAATCTGAACCCCAGTCTTGGTGTTAACAACCGTGGAACCTGTACCGGAGGTACTGGTGGGGCCGGTGCTGGATGGCATTCGTCTAAGCCAGGAAGCTTTATTCTCAGTGCAGGAGACGAAAACAAGACCGTTTACCTCTGGGTCGCAGATAGTGCTAACAATGTCTACGGAACAGTCGAGTCAGACGCCATCTACTTAAAAACGAACAAGCCTGTTGTTCCGTCGGTCGCTCTCGAAGATCCAGACTCATCATCGACAACGCATACAAATAACCTCACGACCAATCTCACAATTACAGGCGATACCGATGCAGTTGCTTGGTGGGTCGACGAAAGAGCCGATGGCGCCTCTGCCCCAAGCGCTCCTCTCTATAATGACGGAGCTTGGCTAGGCACAAGGCCTACTACAATTGATATGGGTGGAAACGGCCTAAGAAAAGTTTATGTTTATACGAAAGATATCGCGGACAATGTCTCTGTTTCTGCAGCGACACAAACTATCTACTATGATTCAGTCGCCCCCGGAGGAGCTCTTAGTATTGTTGGTGTCGCTGGCGGTGCCGTCGATAGTACCTATGATACAACTTTAAGTGCGAGCCTCACTCCCACCATTGCATTCTTACCGGCCACCGACGCCACTTCAATTACCTATACTATGAATGTTCAAACTCTCGCGAGTGCTGATGCCTGTGCTCCTGAAGTGGTTACGGTGTCTGACCCCCTTGAGTTTACGGGATGTACACTCACTGATGGTGTCACTTACAAAGTTCTATTAACAGCAACTGATCAGGCAGGTAACGTTTCTGCGGCTAGCAACAGTGGTACTTTTCAATTTACTGTAGTTGATGGACTTGCTCAATTTGTCGTCACTAAAGTACCCCCAGGTAACGCGGTTTCTGATACCTCTTTTGATATTCAAATTGAAGCGCAAAATGCTGGTGGTAATACCGTAACTGCCTATGATGGCTTAAAAACCCTAGATTTTTCTACGGATGGAAGTAACGGTGGCACTCGTTGTGGAGCCAGCGGCGGAGCCCTTCTTCCAAGTACTCCAGGTCAAGATGCTTCAATTAATTTCAGCAATGGGATTGCCACAGTCTCTGTGACTCTTAAAAAAGCGGAATCCGGAGTGAGCATTTCGGTGCAAGAAGATGGCTCTAGTGTAGCCGGAACTTTGAGTGGCATCACTGTCAATGCGGGAGCACAAAATTGTATTCGCATTGAATCCGCTAACGATGGAAGTGGCGCTATTTTGGGCGCTCAAGCACTGAGTATCGATGGAATTTTCTCGGCTCACGCTGTAGCTTATGACTCACAAGGAAACTTTATCAGTTCTCCGAGTGTCAACTGGTCGGGCTCAGCTGATCTGGCACAACTTCCAATACCTACAACAGGCAGCAGTACTACTATTGTTGCTTCCAAATTAGGTTCTGGGAATCTTACTGCAAGCGGATCATCGGACAGTGTTTCCGTTACAGTTTCTGGAGGTACCGTCGATCGAAGTTTCACTTCTAGTAGCTTCGACAATGAGAGTGTTAATCATCTTGAAGACGATAGTATTGAACTCATCAAGCATTGGGATGTGAGTAGCGACAGTGTTGTCGCCTGGAGAACTAACTCTGGTCTCAGCTGGCATACCGAAACTAAAGGAACAACCACCCGTGGTATCCGAGCCAACTTCCCTCTTCAAGCGCGCCTTGCCTTGACCTCAGACAGTCTAGAAATTCTTGATGCCGCCTCAAACGATCTCTTCATGCGTTTTGACCGAGGCCCGGGGTTTGCTCTAGATACGGCCCTCGGTAGCATCACCTCTCTCGATGCTAAAGATGGAATGATCTTTCTTGGCTACGATGATAGTACAAATGGGGCTGTAGTCATTATTGATTTGGTAAATGATAATTTTCATAAATTGACGGCAAGTGATAATCTCATTTTCAATAGGAATATTTCTCAAAGAAATTCTGCCGGTACGTGGAGCGGCGGCACATCGAGCTATCCACAACTTACAACATCCGGCGATAGAGTCTACTCTTTGGCAACCCATAACGATGGAGCCGACTCTTTTGTCGCCGTCGGCACACAAAATGGTATCAATGTACTTAGACTTACGGGCACACCGGGCTCTTTTAAAAATACAACAGCTAATCCTGTCCAACAGATCCAAATTGCCTCTAACGATAAACTCTACTTTTTTGAAGAGACTGTCGGCCTCAATCGATCCGATATCACGCTACCACTGGGAAGTGATTTCACTGTAGATCACACCTATACTCTGACTTCGGCAGGTGAATTACTCACTCTTGATGCCAATGGTATGAGCCTGCAAGAATCAAGGTCCGCTGCTGACCCGGGACAGAATCTTATATTTATCGCAAGTGATAAGGGTCTCTCGGCAATCCATGAACACTCTACTGATGCCAGTGCGGAGTCAAAGAACTTTGTGATCAGCGGAAGTGGTTCTAATCCTTTTGCTGGAGCACTCGCTTTAGACGGCACATCGGGAACTCTCTCTATTGCCAACTCAGCAAGTATGACAAATAGCCTAACTCTCGAGTTCTGGTTTAAGCCAGATGCGACACTAAATAGTGGAAGTGCTGCATCTGGAATATTTTCAGTTGGAAGTCCATCCGTAGATGGTTTTATGGGCCTCACTCACAATGCAAGTGCTGACGGTAAACTTGAATTTTCAGTTCGTCACTCTGGCTCTACCTACAAAGTTGCAAGTACTGAAACCTCATTTTCGGCTCATACATGGTACCACGTAGCAGTTACCATCGATGGAGCTAGCGGAATTGATATGTGGATTAATGGAACTAACAATCAATTCAATCCTATCGATCTCTCCGGGTTTACACCTGAGGGGGCCAGTAATCTGGTTTTCGGGAGTGATGGTACAAATTATTTCGCTGGCCTTATTGACGAAATTCGAATTTCATCTTCAGCAATTTATTCTACAGCCAGTTTTGCGGTTCCAGGAACGGAACTATCTAATGTAGGTGCCATACACCTTTTCCATCTCAACGAAAACAGTGGTGGTACTGCCGCCTATTCTGACACCGATGCCACCGTCAACGGGACTCTCGGAGGAAATTCACTCTTTGTTTATCCAATTATTCCCGGCAGCTCTCAAAGTATAAAGGATCTTAGCTCGATCACCCACTCTGGATCGACCTCTACACAAATCATCACTTCAAACTACTGGTATGAAATATCCAACTCTGATGATGTTGATGGCACAACTTCGAGTATAAGTGATAGTCTGAGCCTTGGTAGCGGCGTGAATCAAGTCGAAGTCTACAATGTCGACTCTTCAAGCAACTACGACTTACTCCTCGGAACACCTGCCAATGGATTGCGCGCTCTTAGAGAGTAATTCATTGGCCATTTAAACCTATTGCTGGTCCCATTTTTTGATGGTTTCAATTAGAACTTTTCGCCTGTGGGCGAATTCATCAGCGTTCGACTCTGCAAGAGCCTCCGTCAGCGAAACACTGGCCATAAATCGCTCGCCATTACTGAGACTCTGATCCTTCTCTAGGAGTCTCATCCAACGAATCAATTGATCATTTGGCGACTTTCCTAGTGAACGAAAAAGAGCTAAACGCACCTGCGGAGACGTATCATTGTACAATCGATTCATAGCTTGAAAACTAGCTTCACTTGGAAAGTAAGGTAAAGTCCTCGCGGCAATCATTCTAAACTCTAGAGATGAAGACTTTTCCATTTCCATCGCCTTTTTAAAGGCATAGAATTGCCCTTCTGAAGCCAGGTACTCCATGGCATTGGATACCTTTGCTAGGTCCTCGTTCTTCCAGTCTTCTAAGACCGATAAACTATCTCGCTCTCTTTTAGAGGCCGCTCTATCCGATTGAACTTTTTTAAAGGCTCCGTAAAGACCGATACTTACGATGGTCAGTCCGATTAAAAAAAAAGAATTTTTAAGAAACCACTGTTTCGCCCTGGAAACTTCTGTAGTGTTATTACTAAGGTCCATTTGATTCATCTCCGAATTGCGGCGGAGCCACAGCAGGACTCGGTTGCTTAACAATTCCAGGAGCGACAACCTTTAAAACCACCCGACGGTTGAGTTCCCTATTTTCGGGAATAGCATCACCGTCTCTATTTCGATTGGGAAAGGCCGGGCGCCCCTCGCCATATCCCATGGCTACCAGTAAATGCTTTGGATATCCCGCTTTTTCGAACACCTTCACTACCGTGGCTGCACGGGACGCACTCAGCTCCCAGTTTGATGGAAACTTGTCAGTAGAAATGGGAATATCATCCGTATGGCCCGCTACTAGAATTTCTGCTGAATTTACCGTTTCAAAGATAACCTGAGTTAAAGTTTCAAGACTCGCCTGGGCCTCGGGTAGCATATCAGCCGAACCCAACTCAAAAAGTAAAACTGAACGAAAGGTAATTTCTAATCCATCTTTTACTGGGTTTAGCTGGAGTTCCGAAATAATTCCAGTATCCTCCATCTCTTCTTTCAGTTCTTCTAACTGTTTCGCCAATTCTTCATAAGGGACTGAATAAGTGCCACCAAATTGCTTAGCTACACTCTTTTTCATCTCTTCCTGACTTGTTTCTTTAGATGCAGAAAAAACGTACATCAATACGAAAAAACCAAAAAGTAAGGTCATCATATCAGAGTAGGAGATGAGCCAAATTTCATCATTTTCTCCACCACCTGAATGATCATTTAAAGGAGATGACTTGTGATCTAACATCAGGCCGCCTTTTGCGAACTCGAATTAATAGATTTCCAGTCCACCCGTTCTGCGGGAAGGAGATAGGAGTTGAGTTCTTCGACCATGATGACGCGATTCTTATTCTCGGCGATAAGCTTTAGACCTTCCGCAACCAAGCGGTTTTTGATCCAAAGCTCTTTGGCACCATCTTCGAGGTGATCGGCGATGGGCAAAATGATTAGGTTAGCAAAGGCGATCCCATACAGTGTTGCAACGAGTGCAACTGCCATAGCTGGACCGATCGTCTTCTCGGCCCCTGGCTTACCAATTTCTTTAAGAAGAGCAATCATACCCAAAACCGCTCCCATGAGCCCCATCGCTGGTGGGAACTTACCAAGAGCTTTAAAACGTCTGGCGTCCTCAGAGTAACGATTGTATATGGTCATCGCACGAACAGAGAGAACCTCGTGAAGTTTCTCAGGATCCATATAACCTTCAGCGAGCAGCATCACTCCTTCTTTCACAAAGTGATCTTTTATACTCGGATAAATATTTTCGTAGGATTCACCCTTGCGTCTTTTCTCGGCAACAAGAAGCAGCTCCTTCATCACATCAACGTATTCCACTTTGTACGTTCGTATGACTCGCAAATAGAAAATTTTCATCATTAAAATAATTCGATCCATCTGCAGAGAGATAGCCGCCACTGCCATTGTTCCACCAAAAACGATAAGAGCAGCATGCCAGTCGACAAATGCCATAAAATCATCGGTGGCCGAGTAAACGCCAAAGACGAAGACAAAGACTGCTAGGAGTAAAGAGGCAATCGACGAAATGTTCATAAGTACTTCCCCTTTCTCGTTCTAAAAACTAAGTCCCGCAAAAAATCGAAAAACAGTAGCATCGACAGTTACTGAAGAGATCCCCGTTCCGCGGGTCGCAGTAAACTGAAATTCCACATTTGTCTTTTCCAGAACCCTGTAAAGAGCTCCAATATTAAATCCATACTCAAATAAGGTCGATTGAACGGTCAAAGCGGGAGTCGGCGTATCGAGGATGAGTTGTGATATCCCAAGTTGCCACCCAGCAAAAAATCGTCTTTTAGGAGACATGGACAAACTACCGACATCGGAATCAATCTCCGTAGTTCTACCTTTAGAGAGAAAATAGAGTTTCTGACCACCACCCGCAAAAAGGTAACGGTACTGAGCCTCGGCAGGGTCCAAGGCGATGATCGCGTTGGCATAAATAGATGTACTCTCAGAGATGAAAATCTCAAACTCCCCGTCAACGCTGGTAATTAGACTGAAGTCTCCAGACTGCGCTCCGGTAAACGAAGTTGTAATCAAGCCAGAACGTAAGTGTAACTGTAGATCAAGAGCACTTACCTCTGTTCCAAAGAGAGCAAAACCCATAACTACAAGACAGAACCTAGGCCACCTGGTCATTTTGACTCCGCCCCCTGTAAAATTGCTCTAACCAATTATCAGCTAATCTCTCAGCCTCAGTTCTAAAACTCGTATTATTTTTGACTACCTCGCGAGTCATATTAAGGAATGATCGCAAGTTTAAATCTTTTTCTGCTAAAACAGTGCGCTTTCGACTGTCTGATAACTCAATTTGCTCGATCTCGGCATCGATAATGTCTCTAATTTTGGAACCACTAAACCCGCTCAAAATCTTATCTTTTTGCAAGTTCTCGAGACCGTAAATCAGTTCTGCTCTCTTTGACAGTGGCCATTTCTCAAGTGAGAAATTTAATATTTCATTTGGCAATTCAAACAAAAGATTCATGGGATAAATATCCATAACAATCTCAAATGCTTTAGCCTTTGGCACAGACTCAATAAGTCTCTGGTAAAGAAAGTTTTCTTTCTCTGGCCCAGCTTCGCGCAGGAGCTGAGGAATTCTCTCCACAAAGGGAGACGACTCTTGCCGGTGACTTCCTACAACCTGATCGATTGTTTGTTTGATTTCTTTTTGCCTCGACGCGAGAACTTCTTTATCAAATTCAACACTAATGCTCGTAACTCGCTCGACCTCTTTTGGCGTCAGAAGATTCAAGATTTGCGCTACCTGAAGAGTCGGCAAAACATTTAGAATCAAGGCTCCGACAATTTCGTTCCTGCGAATAGCATCACAACATTCTTGGGGAGAGAGACCTGAAATCAATTCAACGAGGTCATCATTGAGGCCCTCTTCTGGCTTGATTCTCAACTGCACTATCTGTTTCGAAACATAGAGCGAAGCCACTTGACGCTCGCGGGCCCCCGTATTGATTTCTGTTGCTTCTGCCCAACGCCTTCTCTCATCTCGATCGAGACGACTAACAATGGGCTCCATAAATTCAGAACCGAGAAATTCCGGTAAAACCGCCACCGCATACTGTGGCTCCTTATGACTCGAAGCAAGCCATCCTTTTATAAGGATCGCAGCGTCTCCTGGACGCGATTGAACTAACTTTATAAATTCATTGAACCCTCGAGCTAACTCATCATCACTGAGTGCCGTGAAATCCTCTTCTTTAGTTGCCCGATCTTCGTTCTCTATATATCGAGCCCGTGCATCGGCCTCTTCTCTTTCACTTTTGGCCTGCATGATTGCAATTCTTTGACTCTCGAACTTTTGATAACGAGAAGATACAACAAGTCCCAAAAGAAAAAGAACAAACGTC
Organism: Bdellovibrionia bacterium; assembly: GCA_030424665.1. Lineage (GTDB taxonomy): Bacteria > Bdellovibrionota > Bdellovibrionia > Bdellovibrionales > JAGQZY01 > JAUHWN01. The sequence continues at coordinate 12,178 of JAUHWN010000029.1, forward strand.
GAAAGTATGATGCCAATCGGAATCTTGAATTCAACGAGCCAATCCATAATTGTTTTCTCAGGTATTTTCTCAGTAACCTTCTCTTTCGAAGCGAGGTCCTTTTGCGCTTCGTTTTTTTCTTCTTCTTTTTTAGCGAGCTCTTCTAACGCAGGCTCAGGAGGTCTCTTCAATGAAATAGTTTGGGACTGTAGACTAGGGTCCGGAAGACTACTACTGGTAACAATTTTCTGAATTAATGCTTGGGCCTTTTGATTAACTTCCTGGCTCACTTCTTCATCGACAATAAATAAAATTTGCACAGAAGAAACATAGTCTTCAAAGGGGCGCACATTCAATCGAGTCACACGTTGAACACTCTGAGGTCTTTTGTAGAGACCAAGTTTAGTAAGAGGCAATAGCGGTTCGTTGGCCTGACTTCCCTGTGGCTCGTAGACGATCGTCTCTTCGATTTGTCTTGGAAGGTCCTGTCTCATCAGAGCCGTATTTAAATTTATTTTTACCGATAGAGAAATCTCATCTTTTTTCAAAAAATTGAGAAGAGTCGATGTGATTTTCTGCTCCAAGCGATATTCGGCCTCCGAGCGCCTTTCTGCCATGTATTTTAAAAATGAGGTCGTATCTACTTCAGCAGCATAAACTGGTGATATCCCCATCAAGGCAATGAGACACGCAAACACTCCCATGACTTGGCGCTTATTAAATTCTAACTTGAAAATACGAATTAGAAGTAGAAGCACTAGTTTCCACCTCCACTTGTATTTGCTGGCAATCGACCACTACCCAATCGCTTTTCAATATATTGGATGATATTTCTTGTTTCCGGATTATTGGGTTCGTATCGTACGGCTTCTCTAAAAGAACTTAAGGCCCGAACAAAGTCGTTCTTCAACAGATAAATCCCACCCTTCAGCTCGTGTATTACTGAAAGTCTGGGCTCTTTCTCTCTGAGCTTCTCAAGTCGCTCTAGAGCTACATCGTAATTACCTTCTCGGGCCAGATTTTGACTATCAAAAAGCTCCGAAATGAGTTCGTTCTTTAACTTGGCTTCGCTGGCCTCTTTTAAAAGAGCCTCTTGCTCGTCCTCATCTCCATCGGATTCCGGCAAATCCGTTCTCTTATTTAGGCGGATATTTAACTTTAAATCAAAACTAGAATCGACTTCAGTTAACAAAACATTTTGTGGGATATATCCGTCCTTTTCGAAGAAAATCAATATCGGCCCACTTCCCTCGACAAGGCTTTCAAGCTGAGAACTAGAAAGAGCGAGTGGAGTTTCCCCCGCCGGAACTCGTTTCGAGCCATCCATGCGACGCACTTCTACTTTTGCGCCCGTTGGAAGTGAATCAACCGACACATTATTCGTTGCACATGAAACCATAAAAACCAGCAATGGCCATAAATAACAGACTCTCATAGTACTTTAATCGGTATTGTGAGTTTTTGAATGAAGGCGACTGAGGTCTAAGTATTTGAAATTTGTTTCTCGGTCTAGGTTTTCTTCTTTAAAATGGGGAGTGATCTTAAAAAGAATTGTTCCCATCAGTCTAATCATCTTCTCAGTAGTGTTTTTCTATCTAGCACTTCAGGACCAATTCTCGATCGTTAAGAGGTATTTGTTTAAACCGCCCCAGGGCCAAGAGCTGGGCTGGATCTCAGAGAAGTCGAACAACGTCCTAAGACGATCTTTCGGCACTCCCTCCTACTTCGGAATTAATCAAGATGATGGTGTATTTAATCTCGACTACATTTTTTCTGGTGAAGCTTCGTTTGTAACTGTTAATTTGTCAGAACGGTCATCTGTGAAGATTTTAGATAAAAGCCTGGTTATTTTCAGAAACGAAGGCGGAAAGACCGTAATCGACCTTAGAGATGGAAAGATGGAGTTAGACGTGGATCCTAAGGATCCAATTAAAATAAAAACCCAAAAAGAACGTCTCGACGTGTTGGGAGAAGAGCAAACCCAGATTAAGGTCTCTACAAAAAATGGTCTGTCGTTTTTAGAGGGCGGCGCAAGTGGTGGAAAAATTAGTCACAATGGTCAAACTCATGACCTCAGCGAGGCGGCCTACAGCATCGACGAAGAAGGAAAAGGAACCTCGACTGCCGACCTAGCGAGTTCAGAGAAATCAGGAGAACTGGAGCCCGATCAAAGTCAGGCGCGACTTCCCGGTGGCGTTTCTGAAATGAAGGACATTCCCAAGGACCTAAAACGAAGAAATATTCCTGTTCCATATCCCCCAAATCAAATCGTTCTCTTCCATAAAAAGGGAATTGAGCTTTTAGTTTATCCACGAAAAACCTGTAAGGGTGAATGTAAAATTAAACTCTTTTATAATGAGAAACTCATAAAAACCGCTGGATTTAAGAATGGGGAAGAACCTTTTATTAGCCTCAAAGCTAATAAGGAATTAAGCGGAGTTTTTACCTGGTCCTATATCGACTTTTCAGGACAAAAATCCGGAAGCTTCGAAGTCCGTAAATTCAATTCTGATGAATTAAAAAAGGCCATGAAAAATTCTAAACAAATCGAGATAGTTAACTAAATTACTAGACTCCAATCGTTTCAAAAAAGAACCGAAAAAAACTTATGAAGAATTTTTTGCTAGGCATCGCCGCCATCAGCATTTTTCTTAGTTTTGCGAGCATCCAAGTCAGCTTAGTTCTGAGCTTTGTCTGCCTCGTCATTACTGCACTTACTTTTCGAGAGCTACTTATCGAGCTCGAAAGCCCGGGTCAAACCAACAGTTCTGCCTTGACGATCAGTTCTCCAGAAGAGTCCCTCGAAATTTCAACCGAAGAAATCAACTGGAATTCGATGGCAAAAAATCTCATTGCCGATAAATCCCATGAAATCAATAATGAAGAAGACTTACTAGAATATATTGAAGAGATTGAGTTAAGCCAAACCGATGAAATTGAAATTGAAAACTCTTGGGCACAAATTGTGAGTCTAAAGAAACCTGAAGATGGCGTGTCATTTTCAAGCCTTCAAAGCCTGGAGGCTTCGCTTATGGGTCTGGATTTAAATAGAGACGATACGCTTCTGGTCACTGATCTCGATTTCGGTCAAGAAAGTCACCTTTCATTAGCAAGTCTCATTAAAAAAAGAGTCCCCTTTTCAAAAGTGATTTGCACAAAAATATTTGGACGCGCCGATTTAATACCCTTAATCGGTAACTTGCAAAATATTGGGCTTCAAGAAATCACCAAGTTCTTTCAAGAGCTCGAATCTAAATATGCCAACGTCTATTTTATTCTTTCAGAATCTCAGTACATTCAGTGGGAAGCAGTGGTTCGAAGACTCAACTCCACTCGCCTGGTTGAAGAAGTGAAAATTCAAGACGCCCCTAGGCCGTTCGCTTAATAAATACCAAAGTAAAGTCATCTTCGTAATCACAACCCTCTCGGTATTGATCGACATCAAGTTGAACTTGCTTCATTGCCTGATTGAGATCCGCTTGCTTTGCTAAAGCCCCTAGGACCGATCTGATAAATTTACGCTCTCCCCAGTCTTTATTTTCAGGATTCTTTAACTCTGTTAATCCGTCTGAATAAACAACTAGATGCTGGTGAGGTTCTAGAATTATATCTGTCTGTTCGTATTCTACATCAACTCTTTCACCGAGTCTCGGGTGATTGTTTTCGGCGAGGGTTGTTAGACTTCGAGGCCGAGTCTTCTCATCGAATTCACGAGGTACAATAAATGGTCTATTGTGACTGGCAATTGAATAACTCAACCTACCACCCTCTTTATCAATTTTTACAACAAAAGCCGTCATATTGACTTTTCCGCGAGCTGTATCGTGAAGGGCTTCATTCATAGTTTTCAATACTTCTTTGGGCTCTTTTAACCCCTGCCTTTGAACTACCGAAAATGCCGAGCGAGCGGCCGCCGTTAATAGTGCGGCTGGTGCTCCATGACCGGTAGCATCTCCTACAAAAATTAAAACACAATCATCGTATTCATGATGGTACCACCAATCGCCTCCACACTCGGAGGCCGGTTGGCAGTATCCTTCTACTGAGAGCTCCTTGCTCCAGAAACTAGGGTTCGGAAACAAGGTATCTTGAACCGTTCGAGCCGTTTCTAGTTCAGACTCAAGACGCCCTTTCTTGAGGCTTTCTAACATTAATCGAGAAATCTCCTGACTCATTTTATTAAAGCTCTTTGCCAGCAACCCCATTTCGTCTTGAGTCTTAACTTTTAAGTCGACTTCGAAGTCACCTTCAGAAATTTGGTCTGTCGCCTTTTTAAAACTATTGAGTGGCGCTGTAATTTGATTCGAGAAAAAGAGACCAAAGGCGAAGAGACCAGCTAAAAGAGCAAAAAATAGATATACAATTTTCTCTACTGCAATGTAGATAGGCAACATTGCTAGTCCATAAGGAGACGCTATCACAGACTGGACACCAAAGTGATTGAGTTGATTAAAGGAGGTTAGATACTCTCTACCATCATCGGCCGATAGAAGTTTAGATCCGTTAAAGCTTTCAATACTTGCGAGGGATTTAAGAAACTCAGGTGACTGGGCATATTGATTGTTATTTGAAAGCAAGAGCTTTCCTCGATGATTGAGCAAAAGTGATATATCACCACGATCATTACTAATTAATTTGAGAAGCTTTCTCATATCTAGGCTTACGAGAGCAATGTATGATTCTGTTCCTTGAAATTTGTAAATACCTCGGGCAAATCCATGGTCATCAATCGGAAATAGACTCGCCGAGCGATCACCTGTCTCTAGGAAGGCTTCAGCTCGATCGCCCGAATTCCAGTGCTCCAATCGGTCCTGTTGAGGTTTACTCAGTTCCGCAATAAATTCAATTTCACCACCCGGTGTTTTTTTATAAACCCCCATATAGACAACGTCTGATTGCCACTGCCAACGTGAAATCGCCTCGGCATTAAAACTCTGAGTCCTTGTGTCGAGTTGTCCTAAGATAATTGATAAATCTCGATAGCTCTGCTTGATGTAGGTGTTAAAAGTTTCAGATAAATTTCGAGAATTTTGCAGTCCACTATCGTAGAGGTAAGCCAATTTGTCTTTTTTAAAAAAACCCAGCATAAGAACTAAGAAAGTTCCCAATCCCAAGATGAGAATCGCTGAAATCATCATTAGTATTTTTGTTCTCAGAGGCCATTTCAATGATGTCATGCCCACTTATCGGAACTCTTAACTCATGGACTGAGTCCAAAGTCTATTTAAGTTGACTCGGTTTAAGGCCCCAACTTTTGATAATCTCAAGTTCGTCCTCTTTTGAGACTGATTTTTTGAACTTTACGCCCGATCTTCCCTTTACTACCGCCTCACATTCAGGCCAAGTAGCGTGTCGCCTTAAAACACCATTTACATAGCTTAAATAAGAGTAAGCTTTCTTAGAGCTGGATTTCTTTTTCTTATTGGGATTACTTCGTAAACTCAAGTCACTGGGTAGATCGAAAATATCTACTGAGTAATCTACAAAAGGACCCGAGAATAGAAATGGACGATTGCCTTTAGAGAAATCAACTGCAATTGTATCACATCGCTCATTACCCGGAATTCCTGAATGGCCCGGAAGGTATTTGAACTCAACCGAATAGGTCTTAGAAATTTTTTGATAGGCTCGATCTAAGCTCTCCCACAAATCACGGTTTTGCACGTCACCACCTTGTGAGGTTTGCCAATTTTTTCTCTTCCAGCCGTGAATCCACTGAGTCATCCCCTGTATGACATAGCTAGAATCAGTCAATATCCAAAGGTTTTTCGCTCTTCCATCGAGTTTATTGAGGCCCTCTAGGATGGCTTTCATTTCCATTCGGTTGTTAGTTGTGCTCGCTTCACTACCGCCAAGTTCAAGAACATCACTTTCACTCAAGTAGAGAACTGAGCCGTAACCACCTGGTCCCGGGTTTCCCGAACAAGCACCATCGGTAAACAAGTAACTCGTGTCTTTCTGTGGAGGAGTTTTTAAAGTCATAAATAAGGCCTATCTCACGAATGATCATTTTTCAATAATTATGTTTCCTTTAACTCATCTATTTGAAACAGATCCCGCCTTTTCATTAACTCTCTATATTAAACAACCGATTGACACTATAACTGCGAATTATGGGGGGCAGAATGGTAAAACACAGAAATATTGCATTAGTATACGTTTTTTCGATTTTTAGCTTTGGTCTTTACGCCATTTACTGGACGGTAAAAACTAAAAGAGAAATGAATCATTTGGGCGCAAAAATTCCCACGAGTTGGTTACTTTTAGTTCCATTCGTAAACATCTATTGGGCTTACAAATACTGCGAAGGCTTTGCTCACGTAAAAAAAGACAATAATGCCATCATGTGGTTTGTAGTCTACATGTTCGTTGGATTTGTCATGCCTGCACTCGTTCAGTCCGAACTCAACAAACATGCAACCGAAGGCGATTCAGCAAAACAAGCAGCACCTTCTGCAGCTTAATAACTCATATTGTTTTTGCATCTTTGATCTAAGGTTTTATTGCTAGCAATTTTTCTATTGCGATTTGAGCCAAACCAAATCCGAAGCTGCCAGTTAAAAAACTGGCGGCTCCTAATCCAGAAGCACAATCAAGACGGCTCGACTGTTCGCCAGTGGGCTTAGAACACATTTCACCATCTTCTCCTGGATACATCGGAAGCTCTTCAGAGTAGACACAGGTCACATCAAATATTTGATCTCCCCTTGGAAAGCCATATTTTTGCCGCAGAGTTTTGCGCAGGGTAGACAGCAATCGGTCGTCACGAGTCTTTGCCAGGTCACCCCTTCTAATAGCAAAGAGATCTTTCTTTCCCCCACTCGCCCCAGAAACAATGATAGGAATTCTTCGCTCTTTGGCAGAAGCTACTAAGTGGGCTTTGATATCCGCACGGTCGATGGCATCAACAATAAGGTCCGGATTGGAATTAAGAATCTCCTCTGATGTTTTCGCACTATAAAACTCAGGGATAATTTCGACTTTAATCTCAGGTGATATCGATTTCATTCGATTCGCGAGAGCTTCTGCCTTTAGGTGACCAATGCTTTCGCTTAGAGTATGCAATTGACGGTTACTGTTGGACATACAAATGTCATCGAGGTCCACCAAAACAAGGGAACCAACTCCAGATCGCGTTAGTGCTTCTACGACCCAGGAGCCAACTCCTCCAAGCCCAAGTACCATGACCTTCTTATCGATGAGCTTTTGTAGAGCTCCTGGACCGTAGAGACGATCGAGGCCCGAAAATCGAAAAATATGATCCTTATCCATAAAAAACCATTATCACAAATCGAACTTACAGGAGTAGTCCCTCTAAATTTTTGTTTGAATTTTGTAAAACTTCCTCTGGAGAAACCCCTTTAATCTCCGCTATTTTCGCTGAAACTTGATCCAACATCCCCGATAAATAGGGGCTTCCTGGCTCGGTGGGTTGATCGCTCTCAACGACTAGCTTCTCAACTTCGATGGTTTGGAGGCTCTTTACTAGGTTTTTGTAGTTAGGCTTTAAGACTCCCGGCCCCACCGAAATTAAAAAGCCCATTATAATATAGTCTTTGGCCAACTCGGGACTTCCACTAAATCCGTGAATAATTCCTCGCCAGGGACCGGATAGATCCTTTAAGGCTTTCAGTGCTAGGTCGTGGTGGCCATAAATATGACAAACAAGGGGCCGATCTAGTTTTTTTGCAAGTTCGAGGTGTTCACAGAAATACTTGTATTGAACGTCTTTAGGAACTGGAACAGACTTATCAAATCCCGTCTCACCGACAAAACACATATTTTGAGCAATGAGGCTTTTTAGATCAATCCACTCTTGCTCAATTTGCTCGACCGACTTTTCTTTAAAAGTCCAAGGGTGTAATCCCCCAGAAATCTGAATCCGATCGGGATATTTGTTTTTTATTTTCAATTGAGCTTTAAAGTCTTCGAGATCGTAACCACCTTGAATAAACAAAGTCTCCGAATTATCGATAAGCTTATCTACCTGCTCACTTTGTAGAAACGACAGATGACTATGGGCATCGATCTTATTCGGCCACAACATCGATCAGATATTCCATAAACTCCGGCAATTGGATCGGTTTAAAAAACACTTTCGTCGCACCTATCTCGTACAACTCCTTGGCCGTCAGGTTTATACTTCCAGTCATTACTATAACTGGAATCCCCGCATTTCTCTCGTTTTCTTTGAGGACTTCGAGAAACTCAAGCCCGCTAATACCCGGCATTCGAATATCTGTGATCACTGCATCGAAAGTGGTTTTTCCGATTAACTCGATTCCCTCTTTAGCATAGGCACAAGGGTAAACCGTGGCACCGTATTCCTCGAGTTCATCGAGGAATAAATTGCGAATCATTTCTTCATCTTCAATAAGGAGTATGGACTTTCCCTTTAAAGAACCCAGCACATTCTTTTTCAAATCTTACTCACTGTTAATATTTTATTAACATAATAAGTATATAATGCCTTATTTGGCAAAGCCCAATTACTTTAAAACTGACCCAGAATCCTGTTGTTCTTTGTTTCGTTCAGACCAATGATTTCTTCTATTTAAGGGGAGACTCTGGTAAAGGAATCCAAAAAACCAGGTAAACTACTTGAATAGTTGGCGAATTTGAAAATTCACCAACAGCAATATGGGTCAGTTCTTAAAATTCAAATCGAAATGACATCGCGCCACCACCCACTTCAGGAACAAAACCGAGTCGGTAGGTGCTCTCAGGTATATACTGGGATACGTCTTCTTTTTTCGACTGGGCAACTGCGTCTTTGTTGTTAGCGTAGTAAATCCAAACGTCAAAAATTTCTGCGAGCTTAGAACCGAGATATAAAACCGCTCCAGCAGTAACAAGGCCTTCTTTTGAGTCCTCACAACCACCATCACCAATCCGGCAACTCCCAGAACCAGCAGTAATTAGGACGTATCCTATTCCTTGTGAGATTGTGTAGGCATAACCATAACCATCGTAAAATCGTTTCTGAATGGCGTGTCCCACTCCGTAGCCAAGAAAACTTCCAGCGATCGCTCCTATCAAAAGATCTCTGTTAGTCACAAGATCACGAGGCCGCAATTCTAACTGATTGGGATCAACTTCTGGCACATCAGAAGAGGCTTCCTTTTCGACTTCAGGATCATCCAAGTCAGATTCTTCAAACCCTTCGGAGACCGGAACAGGCATAGTCTCCTTTTTAACCTTGATAGCCCCAGAGGCCGGTGAAGGAAGAGGATTTTTACCATCGGTGGGTTCTGTTTGCGCAAATAGGCTTCCGCAAAAGACCAAAAGAGTAAATAGAGTCACAAAAAATGATTTCATAGCTGTCCCCGTTTTTAGAATTCCATTTTTGCAAGATCCGCCGTAGTTGCAATGACTTTCAGTTCAACACATATCGGCGTAGGCAAAGACGAAACCTCAATGGTCGTTCTCGTCGCCCCGACATTCTCGAAATACTCTTTGTAAACACCATTAAAGGCTTTAAAGTCCCGTTTCATATTGGTGAGAAAGACCTGAACATCAAGAACTTGTTCAAGGCTTGATCCAGAGTCTTCAAGTATTGCTTTAATGTTCTCAACCACTGAGTGAGTTTGAGCGACAACATCCTCAGCGATCAACTCCCCCTGCTCATCAAATTCGACACCAGGGATTTCTTTGCTTCCAGCTTTGCGAGGCCCCACCCCAGAAAGAAAAAGTAAATCTCCAAACTTTCTCGCATGGGGATAGGAACCAACTGGCGGTGGAGCCTTTGAACTGGCGACATGTCCCTTTTTGTCTCCCGTTTTTACTTGGAACGTCTCGAAGTCTTTGGAGGTTACCGATCCTCGTGGCTTATCATTACTCACTGAGGGCCCCTTTGACTCATGTCAGACCAAAATTCATGTTCTGAAGGCTCCCAATACCATCGATCATTATCAGGATCCCAATCATCCCAAGTGGGAATCGCTTCGAGCCTTGAATGAAAAGACTCCGGCACAATTCCAGGAACCAAAAAGGCCTTTTGTCGTTTTAGAGGATAGGGATTGCGAAGCTCTATACCGAGACAGCCAAGAATTCCTCGAGCCACATACCAAGTAGCTTGAGGGTTCCAACCATGGGCAATTTTAACGACCACGCCGAGGCCCTTTGGAAACTCAGGGTGTTCAATAGCCATCCCTAAAAGTCCATCGGCCCCTTCTTTGGCAATCACTTTTCCATTTGAGGACTTGATAATCGTAGTATCGAGTCGGTTAAAGCCACCTACTAAGTCGGGCTCTCTCACCATGCTCTCCCAGATCCAGTCTTCGCTCTTGGATTGAACGAGACCAGCATAGACTTTAGCGAGTTCATTTACCGTCATAGCGAGAGTTGGGAACCCATCACCATCGCGAGCAATTCTCTTTGGCTCCCACGACTCACCTAAGTATCGACGAACAATTTTCAAGTACTCGGTAAACACTGGGTGAGAAGGAAGAGTATAACCAACTCTCGACCAATTTTTAAGACGACACCCTAAAAGAACAGCCGCGTGCTGGCCCGAGGAATTATTATACCAGCGCCTGGCCCGCCGTACTTGTCGACCAAACTGAACTAAGGGGACGTCCAAGGGCGTTTGCATAAGCCCCCACTCTTCTTCGTTGAGTAAACTTTGAGCCGCAGCCACATGTTCCGCTGTACCGTTATGTGAGGCAATACTAATGGCTCTTTGCTTCCAATCGGTGACGGGCTCTAAAACATCGGTAAATACTTTTAAGACAAAAGGCTTCATCATCGAGCGACCGTAGCAAAGAACATTTCCACCAAACGAATGAAAGTGCTCATCTCCGTGGTACCAAGCCACAGCACCGTGAATGGTATTTTCACTGACTCCATTTCTACGGTAGTCGACCAAGGGTTGCCACTCTACATCCCGCCCTGTGGGGATGCCGTCAATCTTTTCACCGAAGGGACTACTGGGATAACACTGGCTCTTCATTCCTTACCTCCAGTGTCTTCACTCTCGTCGCTATCCGTTCCCTCGCTTTTTAGGACGTTTCGGTCCCCTTGGAAATTTTCGGGATCGGCTTCGTCATATTCCAAATCACCAAAAGACCGATCCGAAGGCGTCAAGCTAACCAGAGCTCCCCCCATTCCGTAAAGCGGCTGATACTCGAAAATCTTTCCTTCAAGGTAATTCGTTTGTCCCATCATTGTCGATAGCCACCAAAAAGGTTTAAAATTGGTGACCTTGTGTACTCTCGCCTCTTGTTGGATTTGCCTAGAAAGTTGCGACACATCTTCGAGTCGACCTTGCTCAAAAAACTCGAGCATTTTTAAGTTCCATTCATGATCTTTTAGGGAGTGAATGCGATCTTCTTTAGGGTCAATCATTTGATCATGATAGCGATTACTCAAAGCCGTCGATGCAATAGCTACTGCTTTTTTACCCGATTTTTTTAGAGCATCTATAATCGATTTTGCTAAGACTACTGTTTCGGTCCGATCCGCATATATATTACTCGAAAGAATAATTGCTGGAATTTTGTTATCAGGATTGAGAAGTTTCAAGGCGACAATCGAACCGGTATCAATAGGAAATCCGTGGTAATCTACAGTTCGCGTATGAAGGCCTCTGTCGTGGCATGCCTCATTCACTTGGTGTGCCAGTTCACTATCGATATTAAAACTGTATTCAACTTCACCGTACTCATGCCACTCGTCATCGACATGGGTCCATTCGGGGTTTTTTCGTGCTTGAATTTGGTGACCAATGACACTCAACCATTTAGTTGAATAAATAATTAGAACATCGGGGTTCGCTTCTTTGATTTCTTTTGCCATCTCATCGTAGGCTCGACGCAATTTCATCCAACCTTCATTTTGCTCAGGCACCATTAAGGGTTGAGGCTGTCCGGGAACGACACAGGCTTTTAATACTTCTGGATTCATGCGGGACCTCCAACCTCAGGTTTCCAACTGGCTACAGCGTTACCAGTTCCAATCACTGTTCCATAGGCGTGAATTTTTGCTGGATATTTTGGGTACTGCAGGGCACTCATCAACCAAGTAAGACTTCCACCATCAGTTTCGGCCGTGGCCTGTTGAGTAAAGTCCGGCAGTAAATCGATCATCTCTCGAGTTTGTCCCTTTTTCATCATTTCGATCATTCGCATATCCCAAAGGTACTGCCCGTGGTGATAAATATGTTCTTTACTCATATCTTCTGGAATAGGTGGCTCTATTGTGAAGTGGCGATGTGATAGTGAGTTACTAGCGAGTAACAAAGCCCTTTTTCCACTTTTTTCAATGGCCACTCGAGTGGCATCGCCTAAATGAGTTTGCAATTCCTGCATGTACTCCACATTGAAATATTTAGCCGCTGCATTACTCGATATAGAAACAATGGGCTTATCCCAATCCGGATTAGCTAGGTGGCACGAAACGATGGTACCATAGTCCACACGAAACTTCGGATTTTCCATGAGTTTCATATCAAGCTTCTTACCTACTGCTTCTGAATATATCGATTTTGCTAGATCCACATCGACTTTTAAATCGTAGTGAAAACGAAAGAGGTTGGGAAAGATCGGATCCACCGAAATCGACTTTGCTTCTGGAATCGCCAGTATATGGGTTCCTATATAGGTGCGCCAGTGGGGTGAGTGAACAATGATGACATCATATTCATCTTTAGGGATTCGCTCTCTTAACTCTTCATAACCCCATCTCAAGGTTTCCCAGCCACATTCAGATTTGGGTTCATTCTGTGGTGGATTCTCCCCGTACACAAGATGGGGGGGATGAGGTGCTAGGCAACCAGCAATTATTCGACCATTCCCCATATCCTTACTCCTTCAAACAAACTGTTTTTACTTCTGTAAAAAAATCAATGGAGTGATCCGCTCCTTCGCGGCCAAGGCCGGAAGCTTTTACTCCACCAAAAGGCATTTTTAAATCTCTAAGCATCCAAGTATTCACCCAAACTGTTCCCACATCGAGAGCCCGACTGACACGAAGAGCCCGCGACTGACTTTCAGTCCAGATCGAAGCCGAAAGACCGTAAATGGTCTCATTAGCACACTTAAGAACTTCCTCTTCTTCTTTAAAACTTTGAAGGGTGGCTACCGGGCCAAAGACTTCTTCTTTTTGAATGGCAGAGGATTCTTTTACGCCCGCCACAATGGTGGGACTATAAAAATAACCACCGAGAAGTTCTTGCGAAACCTGGGGACGAGTCCCCCCCACTAAAATTTCAGCGCCGTCAGCTCGTGCCCCCTCGACATAGCTTTCCACCTTATCCATATGGGATTTAGAAACCAAGGGTCCCATGAAGGTCGTAGCCAGCTTCGGGTCTCCCACTCGCAAGTTCTTAACGGATTCTACAAATTCCTTTTTAAACTCTTCAAAAATGCCTTCTTGAACATAAATCCGAGAGCCACAAAGACAAATTTCACCCTGATTTAAAAAAGCCGAACGAACGACCATCGGAACTATTTTTTTAACATCCACATCATCAAATATAATGGTCGGGTTTTTTCCACCCAATTCGAGACTGAGCTTCTTAAATTGCGGAGCGGCCGTTGTAGAAATTTTCTTTCCGGTCTCAGTCCCCCCTGTAAATGAAATCAGGGGCACGTCGGGATGAGAGGTCAGGGCTTGCCCGGCTGTTGCTCCCCGTCCGAGAACGATATTACAAACACCTTTTGGAAGTCCGGCCTCATTCATAATAGAACCGAGCATTACAGCTGTTCTCGAGGTAAATTCAGAGGGCTTACAAACGGCGACATTTCCCGCCGCCAATGCCGGAGCGATTTTCCACGTCAAAAGGTAGAGAGGAAGGTTCCAGGGAGATATCAGCCCTGTGACTCCCACTGGTTTTCGCGAGGTAAAACTAATGGCACCCGCCGAGTGATGGGAGGCTTCTTCTTTTCGATGGAGCATATGTCCGGCAAAATAACGGAAATTAAGTGAAGACCGTGGTATGTCAACTGAAGCTGCCAAATGAACCGGCTTCCCTTGGTCACGACTTTCGGCTTCGGCCAACTCAGTTTTATTCTTTTCAATGAGTTCAGAAATCTTGAATAAAATTTTGGCCCGATCTTCAACCGATGTCTGCGACCATGTATTAAAGGCTTCTTTAGCCGAACTCACGGCCCGAGCGACATCTTTAATATCGGAATCAGGTATCATTGAGTCCACTTTGCCCGTCGAGGGATTGTAGTTCTCAAAATACCGTCCACTTACAGGGGCCACAAATTCGCCGTTTATATAGTTCGAAAACCGCTCCATAAACTTTCGCCCACCCTTTAAGAAAACTCAGGAGCAACAAACTCCATAAAGTCTTTCATCATTTGCTTCACGTTTTCGTTATTATGGTTATTAAAATCAAACCATAACATCAATCGGTCGCCAGGATTAAAGCGCTCTTTCATTTGCTCCACGATATCTTCGGGACTTCCCACAAGGGCATTATCCACGGCATTTGTGATTTTCGCCGGGTCTAGTGTGCCCTGGATCGCTTTCCAGTAATTCTCTGTAGCCGATACCGCAGCTTTTCGCGCCTTTTCACGCTTTTCTTCGCGCGAGAGTTGAGCTTCGTTATTGATGAAGACCAGTACCGTGCGTGGCATACGGTCTCGGCTCCACTCGCCACCGTCGGCGTGAAAATGCTTTTTCATACGCTCGTGGGTTTTTTCAATTTGATCATTGGGAGTGATCGATAGATTGAATACTCCAACGGGTAGAATAGTATTCGCAAAGTGCTGAACCCCGGCCCAATGGGCTCCGATGGTTAATCGCAAGTGCTCTAGAGAGGTTTCAAATGGTATCACTCCGACTTTCGGAAAATTCCAAAAAGGAGCAAACCCAATTTCTTTTATGCTGTTAATGTTCTCACCCGACTCCGCAGCATAGGCTCTTCTCACATTATCCCAGTCTTCATCCGAACGGAAATCTTCTCGAGTGAGAACTTTCTTTGTGACTTGCTCTGAACTAAAAATTTCTCCCTTTAAAAAGCGAAGAAAGATTTCAGTGGCCTCCATAAAGACTTTACCTTTTAGTGCAGGCCAAGCCTCTTTTTCGGTCGCTGTTCTCGGGTGAACTCCGTAGGGAATATTCGAAAAAGGAAATCTTCCCGACGCAAATCCAATATCAAGGATTCTATTTTCTCCAGGAGTCATATCGTGCAGGGAGAGAAATGTTTTAATTCTCTCAGCGTGGGCGATAGGCCCTCCATTGCACTGAATATTCATAATCGCTGAGCCGACGTTAAGGTTTTTTGTCTGTGCAAAAACCTTGTGGGCAAGCTGCAAAATGTCGGTATTGAGACCAATCTCCCCTTTAAAATGTGGAATTACAGCCCCAGGGTTTTGTTTTTGGACCTGACAAGAGAGGTGGGTTTCTGCGACCCAGGCCGTTCCGAATTTTAATTGATCCGCCAAATGAACCTGATCAAAAAAGTTTTCCCACATGACCCTTTCCGAGGGAAGGTAGCCATCAACTTCTGTCTGACATATTGAAAAGAAAATATCAAATTTCATAAACAACCCAACCTTCCACCATCAACGGCTATATTCTGTCCAGTTATGTAAGCCCCCATAGGTGAAGCAATAAATGCCGCGAGTCCTGCAATCTCACTCGGCTCACCAAATCGTCCAGCCGGGACAGTTGATAACCACTTTTTCTCTATTTCTTCTTTAGAAGTATTGGCCTTCTGAGCAGCCCCCTCCATCAAAGAAGAAAGTCTTGGAGTGCTGGTAAAGCCCGGCATTAAGTTGTTTACTGTAATCCCGAACGGCGCGAGTTCTAATGAAAGGGTTTTTAAGTAGCTGGCCATCGCCGCGCGAACTGTATTTGAAACTCCCAAGTGAGGGATCGGAATTTTTACGGATGTTGATGTAATCGAAATAAAACGCCCATAGGACTTTTCTTTCATAGGCCCCATGGTAGCCCGCACGATTTCACTGGTGAGTCCGAGGTGCTGATTAATCGCCCTGGTAAATTCTTCGGGCTGAGCTTGAGAAATTGGGCCCGCTTTAGGTCCTCCCGAATTAAATACAACGATATCAAACTCTTTACCATCGATGTGACTCATCAGACTCTGGTGGTCACTGTGATCCGCGGCAAAAAAGGAATGGGATTCTCCTTCGAGATTTTCCACGATTTTTTTTAGTTTATCTTCACTCCTAGAAGTGAGAGTGCATTGAGCACCGGCCTGGGCCAGGCTCGTGGAGATGGCCTCACCGATTCCTTGGGAGGCCCCTAGGATCAAGGCTTTCTTGGATTGCAAATCAATAGCTAACAAGACAAAGCTCCTTTATTTAAAGCCATAAAAATAAACATGAATTAACGACTTTTTACACTACTTGATGCGCTAAGCTATTGAAAGCATTGGCGCATTTTGTACTCAAATCGTGTATATTGATGATGGTATGAAGAAAGAGCCCACTTTAGATCTCCATGGTTATAAAGTTCAAGACGTCGTCGATGCTGTTGATCGCTTTATCATGAAGCATCACACAAAACGTCGTGTACGCATCATGCCCGGAAAAGGAACGGGCAAGGTGAAATCGGAGGTCATAAACTACCTTAAATTGGGTGGCTATCCTTGGGAGTACGAACAACTTGCCAATGGTTCACGCAATCAAGGTGTCTTAGTGGTCTTTTTGGGAGATTGAAAGGACAGGCCTTGGAACGTCTATTATGGATTGATTTAGAAATGTCGGGACTCGACGTGCAAAAAGAACGCATTATAGAGGCAGCCGCAATTGCCACAGATATGGAATTCAACGAACTGGATACCTACCACGCCATTGTTAAACAGGACCAATCTTTTATCGACAATATGGACGAGTGGAATGTCGAGCACCACGGTAAGAGTGGCCTGCTCGCGGAAATTCCCAATGGAAAAGATCCCTCAGTTGTCGAAAAAGAGCTCTGCGCCTTTGTCGATAAGAATTTTACTGAAGCGCCCGTCTTAGCCGGAAATTCTATCGCCCACGACAGGCTTTTTATTCGCACTTATTTTAAAGAGCTCGCATCCAAACTTCACTATCGTCTTCTCGATGTGACCAGCTGGAAAATTCTTATGCATGGTAAGTATGGTTATGATTATCCGAAAAAAGAAGCCCATCGCGCCCTAGACGATATCCGAGAATCCATCGCCGAGCTGAAATTTTACCAAGAAAAAATTGTTAAACCCTAGTGTGGTACAAGAGACACTCAAGTAATTCCCCTACTAAATGAACGGCATAAAAAAACCAAGCATTTCTGCTTGGCTTTTTGAATTGAATCTTTTGAGTCAATATTAATAGCGATAGTGCTCAGGCTTAAATGGCCCCGTAGCTGGAAGACCAAGGTAATCTGATTGCCTTTTAGAAAGCTCAGTAAGGTTAACACCGAGTTTTCCAAGGTGAAGCTTAGCCACTTTCTCGTCGAGTTCTTTAGGAAGAACGTAAACACCAACATCTTGGTACTTCTTACCGTTAGTGAAAAGGTCAATTTGCGCAAGAACTTGGTTTGTGAACGAAGTACTCATAACGAACGATGAGTGTCCCGTAGCGCAACCAAGGTTTACAAGACGACCCTTAGCAAGAACGATAATCTCGCGACCATCTTTAAAGCGGTGAATATCAACCTGAGGCTTCACTTCACGCATTTCTGTGTTTTTGTTCAACCAAGCCATGTCGATCTCGATATCGAAGTGACCAATGTTACAGACGATCGCACCATGCTTCATGGCATTGAAATGCTTATCGGTAAGGATATCGAGACATCCCGTCGCTGTTACAAAAATATCGGCAACAGGAGCTGCTTGTTCCATTGTTACAACTTCAAAACCTTCCATAGCGGCTTGAAGAGCACAAATTGGATCGATTTCTGTAACGAGAACTCGAGCACCAAAACCGCGCATAGAATGGGCAGAACCCTTACCAACATCACCGTAACCAGCGACAACAACGACTTTACCAGCCATCATCACATCAGTGGCACGCTTAATTCCATCGGCAAGAGACTCACGACAGCCGTAAAGGTTATCGAATTTAGACTTGGTTACAGAGTCATTAACGTTGATTGCAGGAACTTTAAGTTCATTCTTTTCGAGCATTTTTATGAGGTTGTGAACACCAGTAGTAGTCTCTTCAGAGATACCAATGACCTTCTCCATTTGCTTTGCGTACTTCGGCAAATGCATCATATTGGTAAGATCACCACCGTCATCAAGAATCAAATTAAAGCCTTCATCGCCCCAACCTTCAATTGTCTGCTCAACGCACCAGTTATACTCTTCTTCTGTCTCACCTTTCCAAGCGAAAACAGGGAATCCAGCAGCAGCAATCGCTACGGCAGCATGGTCTTGAGTCGAAAAGATGTTACACGATGACCATCTGACTTCTGCACCAAGGTCTCTAAGAGTTTCAATAAGAACAGCTGTCTGAATTGTCATGTGAAGACAACCAGTGATTTTAGCGCCCTTTAGAGGCTCACGACCCTTGTATTCTTCGCGAAGAGACATAAGGCCCGGCATTTCAGTTTCAGCGATAGTGATTTCTTCTCGTCCCCAACGAGCCAGTCTTTCAAACTCAGCAGGATCTTCCATTGCTGCTTTACAGACACGATAGTCGGGAGCTCCAGCAGTCGTTTTAGGAGCTGTTTTTACAGTAATCATTTCATTCATAGTCGTTCCTGACATTTCCATTAATATACTCCAACATGGGATTGTTTAAATTATTCTGAACTATTTAAACCGAGATCTACAGGGGAATCAAGCCCCGAAGAAGATACCGGAATTAAGGCAGCGTGAGAATTTCATACCCTGTATCTGTAATCAAGACGGTGTGCTCAAACTGAGCTGAGAGGCTTTGATCACCAGTCAGATAGTATTTAATTTCAGATTTAGGGATATCAAATTCGCGAATAGGAACACTAGTTTCATTTAACATGGGCTCTACGGTTATTGTGCCCCATGTTAGCAGGCGATCACCACGCCCCTTTTTGCCAAAGGACGGAACAAAAGGATCTTCGTGAAAATTGCGCCCAATACCGTGGCCACCGATCTCTTCGACCACGTAGAAGCCTTTTCGCGTGACAAACTTATTGATGGCAAAGCCAATGTCTCCGGTCGTTCCACCGGGTTCGATCGCTTCAATTCCCCGCTCCATGGCCTTTTTTGCAGAGTCTACTAAATGAGCTGTCGAGCTGGGGACATCTCCAATAATAAAAGTACGGGAAGTATCACCGTGAAAGCCGTGCTTAATTGTGGTCACATCCACATTTACAATGTCCCCATCTTTAAGTGGAGTATCATCGGGTAAGCCATGACAGATACAATCGTTGACCGACGTACAAATCGACTTTGGGTATCCCTTATAGTTAAGGGGAGCTGGAGTGGCCTCGTGGCTCATGGTGTAGTCGTAGACGATCTGATCCAACTCATTGGTGGTCACACCCGCTTTTACGTATTTGGCCACATGATCTAAAGTTCGAGCCGCTAGCTGGCAGGCTTCGGTCATGAGACGAATGTCATTGGCAGTTTTTACTGTCATCGAATTACCTCTATGCAAATGATGCCTTAGGTCTAGCCGAAAAAGAACTGGAGGGCAACTGGAAGGAGCCTGAAATTCCCTGTCTGAGGCCATTTCAAGTCTTAAGATATAAAAAAACCCCGCTCTGAGAGCAGGGTTTCGATCCATTCATAGAATATTTTTCAATGAATTAAGTCAAATATGGAGACTTTAAGACCTTACCGATCTCAGTCATGTGGATTTGACCCTTCTTGAAAAGCTTCTTCAACTTAGCGTCCGTATTGATTTTACGACCGTCTTTCTTGTCTTGAAGACCGTTTTTCTTGATGTACTCCCACATTTTCTTCATAACCTGACCGCGAGGAAGAGCTTTTCCTCCAACGATATCTGCGAGGTCAGAGTTAGGCTGAAGCTTCACAAGGAGAGCTGGATTCGCTTTTCTCTTCTTCTTCTTTACCGCTTTTTTCTTAGTGGTCTTTTTCTTAGCAGCCTTTTTTGTTGTCTTTTTCTTTGCTGCCTTCTTTTTGGTAGTCTTTTTCTTACTTACCTTTTTCTTTGCTGCCTTTTTAGTTGTTTTTTTCTTTGCAGCTTTTTTAGTTGTTTTTTTCTTTGCAGCCTTTTTTGTTGTCTTTTTCTTGGCTACTTTTCTTTTTGCTGCCTTTTTAGTTGTTTTTTTCTTTGCAGCTTTTTTCTTAGCTTTTTTCTTTGCCATCGAACGATTCCTCCTAAAAAGGCAAAAACTTATATCAATGCCTTACATAGATCATAGCCATACATCTTTTTCGAAACCAAAAAAAAAATGCACTAAATCCATTTTTTTTTAAAAAAAATTGAATCCGCCCCTTTTGAAAGTCAGAATTTCTACCGAAATTCCCCTGGGAAAATTCTCGCAAACGCCCTGCTACAGTATCTTTGAGCTAATTCTTCAGTTTCTTCTCAAGGAAAATATAGCTTAAGATACTCAGCAGTAAAAGTGCAGGACCTAGCGACATAGCCTGTTTCAAACCGAACCGATCTGCTATAAATCCGAAGCCAAAATGGATAATTGAAAGAGAAATCCCCACACCGAGTATCGCTTTTGCAATAAAATTAGCCCCTACACTACTCGATTTATGACTGAGATACTCCATTGAAACGGGAAAAACTCCAGACATGGTTAGTCCGCAAAGGCATAAAAACAAAGGATCAAGGCTCAAACCAGCAATGATTGAGAGAAAGCTGGCACTCAGTAAGAACATCAAAATTCTGAAATCACTCCACCGAAAATGAACTAAAGTAAACATAAGTCGCCCCAAAAGCAGGCCAGCAAAGAAAAACGATAGGTAGTTGTAACTAGCGGCCTCAGTGAATCCGAGGATTTTTTGCAGATAAAGAACCAATCGCGTGGAAATCAAAAGCTCCGATCCGACATAGGCTCCAACGGCCATCCCCACGAGAACCGATAAAAGTGTTCTCCCCTGCTTTGCCCCATCTTTAGCGGGGTGAAACTCCCTTTCTTCAAGTTTAAGGTAGAAATGACTCATGATTATCAAGACAATGGGGACCACACTCATTAACAAAAAGAGGCTCGGCCAGGAAAATCCTAATTCAAGAGTCCAGAATTTTAAGATGATGGGAGCCAGAAAAGAAGCCAAGCCATACATAGAATGGAGGCCCGAAAAGACTTTGCGTCGATGAACCTCGGTAAAGCCTTGGGCAACGAGGAGATTTTGCGTGAGGGCGAGCCCTCCGAAGCCTAGTCCCGTAAAAACTACTGACGCCCAAAATGCTAAGGGGTAGGAATTTAAACCCAACAGGAGACTCCCCAGTGCCATAAATCCCAGGGTTATTTTATGGAGCCCCTTAAAAAAGGCGCTGTTCAAAGTCTCTCTAAGGACTTTTATTTTTATTTTATGAAAGGAACTTGGAAACAGGTTATCACGCTCATTTTTACAGGCTATATCGCTCTCAATGCCATCTTCGCTTTCCTTTATATGCTAAA
>JAUHWN010000191.1 GCA_030424665.1 Bdellovibrionia bacterium
TCTCGCTTCGATTCTGTTAACGTTCCGCCCGCTAATGAAATCCGCCTTAATTGCGGATGTCTCATGATCTGCGAAGCAAACTCTTCTTCTTGGGCCTGTAGACCGACAAGGGGGAAAATAATCAACGAAATGAAAATAATAACAAACCGAACCACGCTACTCTTCCTTTTTTAATGGAAACTAGCAGAGCGAATTCTGTGCCTTTCTCAGAAGCCAGACAGTGTAGATTATCTATATAGAGTGACAAAAAAGCGCTGAAATAGTGCGAAATTCATCGGCCCAGTAAGCTGAGTTCGCAAAGTCTGCCGGAACTGCTCTGTCGAACAGGTGAAAGTTGGTTGGCTCGACCAACTCCATGACTTTGCTTCGCCTCGGTCAGGCGGGACTCTGAAGCCAGAAGAAGGCGAAATTCCAGCTTCTGTTCTTCACTCAACATATAAGCGAGACCCAAGGGGGGACCATTGGACTTTTGAATGAACAATTGATCGCCATCAAAGTAGAGTTTTGCTTGGGATCTGGAGAAAATGGAGAGCAGACGCTTTAAAAATGATTGTGAACTTTTGACCTTAATACCTTTGATCAAACCCAAAGCATGACTTTCAAAGAAAACAAAGGAATTGTTCTTAAGAAGTTTTTGAATCAATTCAACACTTTTATCACCAACTGGTACTTCTCTAAAATTTTGTGGCCTAAAATAGGACTTCCATAGTTTAGCAAACTGGTGCTTCTGTAGAGCATCAGCTGCCTTACCCATGATTGAAGCCAATGACTCTGAACCCAAATATTGGAGGGCGAACCCTTCTCTAACATTACGACGAATGGATCGCGGTACGGCTTCTCCGGTGAGACTTTCATATTCTGCAAAAAAGACCTGAAGGTATTTTTTTGCAATCCTCCGCTTTTTAAACCAATTTTTTGTTGAAGTTGTTATCCCCTGTCCCATGTACCACTCATAGTAGGCCTTTGGCGTGGGAATATCTGGATCTTCATAGGTGCGCTGATAGATAAGACAAGGCTGGGTCGTTTCTTTTAAACTCTCATAGTGATGTTTTTCGCCCTTCGCCAGTCCAATAAAGGGATCTATCATGATATCAGCGATATCGCGAAAGGCCATACGGTTGATTGCACCAGTGTCTTGGTCGACGAACACAACGAGGTTCTGAGTGTGCCCCTCAAGATAAATCCCTTTTTCAAATTGTAAGTAAGCATTCATTTTAGCTAAATGCGGGATGTATTCTTCAAGAACCCATTGATCTAAATCCCAACCCTTTTCGCTAAAAAACTCTTCGCGAAGTATGCCATGAACCGGAAGCATCACCTCATTACTTTGCCCCACAGCGCTCTGAAATTTCGTTTCTAAGGATCGTACTGAATACGCATGACTGACATTACCGTCTTTGTAGGCCACCGAAAACCGCTCTGGAAAATAATCGACTCCTGAGTCAGAAGCTCCTTCCATAAGACTTTCTATAACGTCATTAACTCTCACTGCGAGCTGCCCATGGTAGGCCGTATTCTTTTGCTGTTGGCCCCACTGAGTTTGAATTTTCAAGAATGTCATCGGTCGCTGACAGCCATCGCACCAAGAGAGAAATGAACTTTTTCCCTGGAGGCGGAGGGCTTTTTGCTCGCGAAAAACCAGGGCACCGGGGTTGGCATCCTCAATAAGATTCATTTTTTCTTTCTGGTCATTTCTCACAAACAAAGGAAGACTCAAGCGATGATCTCCCAAAATCGAGGCCCAAGGGTCCTCTCGCCATTTTTTTGAACGGACTACTGTTAACTGATCGCTCGGAATATAAATACCGTAGAGACTCCGCTCGGCCGCCTGCTCCGGGGACAAAACCTCACTGGTTCGTCCGAAAACATTATAGTTTTGCTCGAGATCAATATACTCTTCAAAGCCCTGAGGAGTTTGCCCAAACGTGGGCAGACAAACCAGAAGGATTGAAAAAAGTAAACATGCTCGAAAAAAAACCATTACCTTCCTCTCTCTTTCAAGAACTTAAAGTGAACTTCGCACTTCAATCCACCAAAGAAAGGACTACGGTAAACCGTAGGACGACTGTAATAGGATAGAACATCGTAAAAAGGTTGATTATTTTCGCGCTTATTAAGTTCGGGCAGGCCCACCCGATTTTCAGGCTTAACAATGTTATCTAGGAAGTCTTTAAAATAGTTGTTATAAAAATCAGCCTGGGCCGACAAATCTAAACCAAGATTAACCCTAGAGTAATCGGGAACAGAGTAAGCAAAGCGATCCCCTTCGGTATAGTAAAAGCGCATTTTTGCGTTTCTATAACGATTCTCCCAGTATTCCATCCATTCGTAAACCATCATTGGTCTATCGAGAAGCGGGTCAATAACCCAATATCCACCTTCATGGGCTTTGACCATGGTGGCGACATGAAATGACCACTTACCCATCCTTCCAACAGCAAAAACTTTACGAACGGAATCTGGATCGAGACCGGCATGTAAAGAAGCTATATGAGTGGCAAAGGCTTTTCCAAAACAAAATTGGATATTTCCGTGGGGATCATAGTGATCGACCATGTCCAGACCAGCTACGGGATGATTCTTTATGAAATTAAAAAGTGCCTGAGCGTCTTCTCGAGTCATAAAATCGGGTCGATCCGTTTTTCCTTTCATGAACCAATCTTTAGCGAGTTCATCTAAGTCTTTTTGATTCATTTCATGAACTGCTTTTTTCGAGCGCCAAAAAGTTTGTTTGCGCCAATAATAATAGAAGTGATCGGGATGATCGAAAATCTTAAGGACTTCTTCTCTGGGAAGCCTCGACCAAGCCTCTCCATAGTGTATATCAATGGGCTCATACTTCCATTCAGCCAAACAGACTTGACAGGCTAACAAAGTGAAGACCGTCACCCACACGGATTTCTTTAAGAACTGCAAACACCATAAACCCATAGAAACTCCTATAATCTTTGGATGTGGATTTAATACGGCGCGTTAACAGCTTCAAGGATTCCGTGAAGTCTTGAATATTATTCATTTTTTGAACCTAAAACGAAAAAGAACTTTCGTATTTACAGCTATTTAGTCCCTCATTTAGAGGTTTCTTCGGTACTCCCCGCCAGCTTCAAAAAGGGTTTGAGTCATCTGGTGAAGGGAACAGTGCCGAGCAGCCTCCATAAGGGCCGCAAAAATATTCTCACCCGAAAGTGCCGCTTCTTTGAGCCCTTTTAAAGCCGAAGACGCCGCCTTTTCGTGCTCTTTCTGGTAAGCCAGCAAATTATTGAGCTGATAGTCCTTTTCTTCGTACGAAGCTCGGGCTAACTCAATTTTGGGAGGCTCATAGCCATCAACCTGGGTTTCAGGATTAATGAAAGTATTTACCCCAACGATTGGCATATCGCCATTGTGCTTCAGGGTTTCATAGTACATGGACTCTTCCTGAATCTTTCCTCGTTGATACTGGGTTTCCATAGCTCCAAGAACTCCACCGCGTTCATTAATTCGCATAAACTCATCAAGAACGGACTCTTCGACCAAATGGGTGAGCTCTTCTAAAAAGAAAGAACCTTGATTTGGATTTTCATTTTTGGCGGCACCAAATTCTTTATTGATAATCATTTGAATGGCCATGGCCCTTCGAACTGACTCCTCCGTAGGTGTCGTAATGGCCTCGTCGTAGGCGTTAGTATGAAGAGAATTACAATTATCATTAACGGCAATCAATGCTTGCAAAGTCGTACGAATATCATTGAAGTCAATTTCTTGAGCGTGCAAGGAACGTCCCGAGGTTTGAATATGATATTTCAACTTCTGAGATCGGTCATTGGCCCCGTAGAGGTCGCGCATGGCCACAGCCCATATTCTTCGTGCCACTCGGCCAATGACTGAATACTCAGGATCTAATCCATTCGAGAAGAAAAATGAGAGGTTTGGAGCGAACTCATTAATATCCATTCCGCGACTTAAATAATACTCAACAAATGTAAAGGCATTGCTCAAAGTAAACGCAAGTTGCGATATAGGATTCGCCCCAGCTTCGGCAATATGGTAGCCAGAAATACTGACTGAATAAAAGTTGCGAACTTTATGATCGATAAAATACTGTTGAATATCACCCATCATTTTAAGGGCAAAGTCGATCGAAAAGATGCAAGTATTCTGCCCTTGATCTTCTTTTAAAATATCAGCTTGAACCGTTCCCCGAACGTTTTGCAGAGTGAACTCTTTAAGTTCAGAGAGTTCATTATCTTTGAGAGGTCGCCCCAGTTCTTTTTCTTTCTTCTCTACTTGTTGATCGAGAGCCGCATTAAGAAAAAAGGCTAAAATCATGGGTGCTGGCCCATTGATCGTCATAGATACTGAGGTTTTTGGGTCACAAAGATCGAATCCAGCATAAAGTTTCTTCATGTCATTGAGGGTACAGATGCTGACACCACTCTCTCCGACTTTACCGTAAATATCTGGGCGCTTATCGGGATCATTTCCGTACAAGGTGACTGAATCAAAAGCCGTCGACAGGCGTTTGGCAGGTTGATCTTTTGATAGGTAATGAAATCGTTTATTGGTGCGCTCTGGTGGTCCTTCGCCGGCAAACATCCGCGTGGGATCTTCACCGATTCTCTTTAGAGGAAAGACACCGGCCGTGTAAGGAAATTGCCCAGGAAAGTTTTCGAGACGGAAGTAGCGATAACGATCACCCCAGTCGGCATATCTTGGCGGCTCTACTCTTTTAATTTTAGTATGACTTAATGTTTCGACAACGAGAGGCTGGCGAATTTCTTTTCCGCGGACTTCATAGACGTACTCATCTTTTTTGTAGGTGTCTATCTCTTGATCCCAACCATGAAGCCGATCCAATTCTGATTTTTCGAACTGGGCCTCAAGAGTTCCTTTTAAGGCATCCAAGTCCTGCCCGGCGTTTTTTAGGTCATCGCGAAGATTTTCGATGGCCCCAAGTTTACTCGCCTGAATCGCTTTAGCTTCAGTTTTAGACTTGTAATCACGCACTGATTTTACGATTTCGGCCAAATAATTTTGTCGAGCTGGGGGAATAATAGATTGTTGCTCAACTCCACGAATCTTATTTCTTTCTCTGTCGGACAATTTGAAAAAATCGTTCCGAGGGTCCATTCCATTGAGTAGATCCAGCAAAGAAAAGAAGAGTTCATTGGCGCCAACATCATTAAACTGAGCCGCTTGAGTCAGAAAAACCGGAATATCTTCATCTTTTGCTTCAAAGAGTTTTCGTGATCTTTTGTACTGCTTTCTTACATCTCGTAGGGCATCGAGCGAGCCCCTGTGATCGGCCTTATTGATTGCAATCAAGTCGGCGAAATCAATCATATCGATTTTTTCGAGCTGGCTTTGGGCCCCAAATTCTGAAGTCATCACATACAGACTGAGATCCGACACTTCAGTAATGGCTACGTTGGCCTGACCAATTCCCGATGTTTCGGCAATAATCAAATCGAAATCCATGCCTTTTAAAAAATCGAGCATGGGAGGAAGGCTTTGAGCGATTTCACTTCCTGACCCTCGAGAGGCAACGGAACGCATAAAGCTCCCTTTTCGACTCAGAGAATTCATGCGGATCCGATCCCCCAAGAGAGCTCCACCCGTCTTTCTCTTCGATGGGTCTACGCAAATTGTAGCGATCTTTAAGTCTTTATTGAAATTTAAAAATCGTCCCATGAGTTCATCGACAAGACTCGATTTCCCTGCCCCACCAGTTCCGGTTACACCCAAAACAAGTGGAGACTTCTTGCGATTTAATGCAAAACTTTCGAGGGCTTTATTTAGTTCAGCTGGTATCTTCTCGCCACGATCTATAAAATCAAGAGCCACTCCAAGAAGTTTATGGGGCATATCCTCTCGACGTTCGAGTTTTTCAATATTACTTAGGTTGAGTTCAACCTCTTGTAAATTAAAGTCACAGCCCTTGATGATGATCTCAATCATTCCTTCGAGACCGAGTTTTCGCCCATCTTCTGGGTGAAAAATATAATCGATACCGTAGGCCTCAAGATCTCGTTTTTCATCGTGAACAATGACACCCCCACCGCCACCATAAATTTTTACGTAGTCAGCCCCTACCGAGCGCAATAGGTCCTTTGCATACTTAAAGTACTCAACATGACCTCCTTGGTAAGAAGAAAGACATATTCCTTGGGCCCCCTCTTGAAGAGCTGCAGTCACCACATCCATGACTGAACGATTGTGACCTAAATGGA
>JAUHWN010000192.1 GCA_030424665.1 Bdellovibrionia bacterium
AGAGGGTGGTGATCTCCTTCGGCAAATCGGCAATCGCCTTTTTAAAAAGGAGGGATCTTTGGTGCCTGATTTCCTTAAAGGAGCGGATTCTAAAGAAGAGGCTGAGGTTCAATAGTTCATTACGCCCTTTAGGTTTCATTTTAGAACCAGAATTTCCTCTGCAAGTGCCTGAAATTATTAAGTATTATTTTTGTGAACCCATAATGGACTCAGTCGCAAGTCTCTTTTTCAGGGTTGGTCTTTTGCTAGAAGGAATACCAACGCTATGTGTTATAACCTTCTCACAGAACATGATCCAGGAGGAGAGTAACCAGCACTGGTATTTTCTTCGGTAACCACCGGTTCAATGAGTCTCCGTTCGGGAAATGAGCTTGCTAATCATTTTCGATTTGGAATTCAAGTTTGCTTTTGGCAGACCCGGTAGGTCTTCGCCTAGTGGTGGGAGTCAAGGGGGCGCATGAAGGGTTTTAATCTTGTTAATTGAGATTAAAACCCTTCAATTTTTTTCCAAACCGCCGCATATTATTCTTTGTGTATAAGTCCATTTTCAAAGCCTTAAGTTATTTTTGGAGAGCACCGGATTGGCCGGTTTCTTGGGATTTACCTCGATTTCAAATTCATCGTGGGGCCCATATGGAAGGCTATAAGGAGAACTCTATTGAGGCCATTTCAAAGGTCACTGAGAGCTTTGCACCCATGGTTGAATTTGATGTTCAGATTTTCAAGAAATCATTAATAGGTTTTCACGATGATCATGGGCAGCGTCTCTTAGAAGTTCCGAGTAATTTAGATGCATTCAGTGAACGGGAGCTGTTTCTCGATTATTCGGTACCACGGCTCAATCAAATCTTTCAGGAAGTTCCCGAGGAATTGGCATTTAACGTAGAATTTAAATGCCCCATGGGTAAAGAGGGTGAATTTGTAGATTTATTTGTGCCGATCTATAGAAGTCTTGCAAAAAATCGTAGGGTACTCGTCTCTAGTTTTAATCCCATTGTTTTATTTGAACTCAAGCAAGCATTGCCTGAAATTCCAAGAGCTCTTCTCGTTACCTGGCAAGCTGATCCCCATAATTCGCCTCTTCTCAAATCGATGGCCCTACTTGCTCTGTCTTCGCCCCATTTAATTCATTTCGATCACACCTATCTCGATGAAGAATTGATTCAACTCTTTAAAGAAAAAAACTTAAAGGTGGCGGCATGGGTCGTAAACAAGGAGTTTCAAATGAAAAAACTCCTGCGAACAGGAGTTGATTCAATAATTACCGATAGAATTGATCTTTTAAAATCTAGTAGTTTTCGTAACTTTTCCAACGAATTGTAGTTGGAAAGCCCTCGGTTCCTTCGAGATTGTGGCCCTCGGAGTTTTCAAACTTAATATTGTGATTGGCCCATCGGCTCATTTCTTCAGCCTCGGACTCGCTCTTAGGGACTCGTCTTAGTTGAACGGGGAGGTTCGCCACAGGGACCTTGGCTGCGAACTTTCGGTAACACATTCTCTTTGAATTGTATTTATTATCCTCATTCCAGCAGCCGAAACTTTTATAGGGAGTGAAAACCTTGAATCGAACGACAAAGTGATCGTCACCAGAATCAATTTTCCAGTACTGGCTAATGTGCTCTTCATTTTTGTAGAGATTTCGAAAGAGTCCCCAGTTTGAAGCCTGAAAACTTGTTCTTCGTACCTCTTGATCCGCAGAAATCTGGGGACTGTTAGAAAGTAAGTAGGTTTTCATAAGGGTGGTCATCGTGTCCCAACCGTAGGCCTGACTAAGAGCACAGTGGTTACCATTGTCAAAGTTGATAACTTGAAGTTTGGATAATCCTCTAAATTGGTCGAGGGTGTTTGATAGGACTCGACCATTGATATTAAAATTAACAACCCAATCATTTTTCGAGTTTAATGCGAGAACGGGAATATCAGAAGTAACACGTGCGAATCTTTGAAACTTGTTGAGCTTCCAGAGTTCCTCAGGTTGTGTCACCTGTAAGTTTTCAAAAGGATCAAGTTGCCAGCGGTAATTTGTTTCATTGTAGTATTTGATAGTACCTTGGGCGATACGATGCGGGATTTCAGGGTTATCCGCTATTTCGTCTGGCTCCGTCGCCTTTCTAAAAATATCACCTAAAATGGGAACGATAGAAATGGCTTTAGTCACCTCAGAGAGAAATAGGCGTCGCATGATTTTGCCTTTGATATTTGTCTGAAAAAGATTCTTGAGAGAGGGCTGTAGATCGACGGCAGGGCAGATGGCGATAGCACTTTGAATCGGAGGACGATTAAAAGAAGTTCTGTTGTAACCGCTGTAATAGCCGCCATAAAGGGCCGCATGTCCTCCTAAACTAATTCCCACGATATGAATACTTGAAATTCTTTTGGAGAGCTGTCTGTGATTTCTTAACCACTTGGCTATGCGGACAAAAGTCATGCCTTCTTCGTGGCCACCAATGGCGATTCGACGGTTGTCCGTCGTAAACTGAAGTCCCGTGAAGTTTCCTACGAGTAGGGCATTAAAGGGCCCTGAATCAAAGGTGTGCATCATCGACCATTTAGCGGTGGAGTCTCCCGTATTACAAAAAGCTCCGCATTTAATGATGACAAGCGGGCGTGGCTTAGGATCGGGCTTCAAAGCCAGGTAGGCCCTTTGAATATATTGATCATCAACTTTAAAGTGGATTTTTCGAACGCGGGGATGATCGCACATGTTGTACTTAACCGTGCCGATCTTTGCGAGGCCCCAAAGGTTTCCGGGCCAATCTCTTTGTAAGTCCTCACCACAGCGATCAAAGTGCTCCCGCAATCTCGCTTCTTGGGCAATGGGGTAGCCCGCAGTTTCTTCTATGGCTTCTTCGAGATACTTATTATCACAACTTGGGCCGATGGGTGTTTTGGGAAGGCCGGACGGGCTCCACTTGAGGTAGCGTCCGAGAAAACCACTACTGTGCTCTTTGTTCTTCTCCATGTGGTCTGTGACGACTTTGTCTGGATTCGATCCCGTATCTTTTACCTGATCGGAAAAAGCTTGGTCGATCTCTCTGCGGCAATCCGCAGTTGAGAGAACTCTTAGGTCATCGGACTCGATATCAGAAAAAGTTTGATTGAGTTCTAAATCCCACTTTCTTAATTGATCCGCACTTGGCTCCGAAGCCATCGATGGCAACGAAAAAAGAAATAAACTGAGCAACAATAAAATAGGCTGCGTCTTCACAATATCCCCTCCTAATATTGGAAGACCGGTTAAAAATAAACCGGCTTACCATCTATCTTATCGAAATTCTAAGCAATTCCTAAAATAGAACGGGAGGAGATCAACGGAAAGTCGAGGTGAATCTAGCCTTTTGCAAAGCTGATTTCCTGCCAAAACTTGACTAATTGACGACTTGTCATACGAACAACTAGGTTGGCACTTTCAGCGAGTTTTTCTTGAATGGATTTCTTTTTCTTATAGCGAATGCGAAATACCTTCTTTTCATCAATGGCGTGCAAAATATAATCATCACTAGTTTGAATGCGATCAATGAGCTTTTTCTCCAAGGCCTGTTTACCGTACCAATACTCACCAGTAGCAACGGCAGAAATATCGAGTTGAGGTCGATGTTCAGAAACAAAGCTTTTGAATAAGTCATGGGTTTCGTTGATTTGCTCATTGAGCTTATTAATTCCTTTGTCGGTAATTTCGCCAAGAAGAGAAACTGTTCGCTTGTATTCTCCCGCGGTGACTTCTAAAAAGTCCACATCGTTTTTCTTGAGGAGTTTGTGGATATTTGGAATTTGCGCCAAGACGCCAATGCTGCCGAGTATGGCAAAGGGCGCAGCAATGATCTCGTGACCTAAGCATGCCATCATGTAACCGCCACTGGCAGCGACCTTGTCCACTGAAATGGTGACTTTAAGGCCCTTCTGTTTGAGTCGGTCAATTTGCGAAGCGGCTAAGCCGTATCCGTGAACGACCCCGCCTGGGCTTTCGACCTTCAAGAGGACCTCGTCTCCTTTTTCGGCTACGAGTAAGACCGCAGTAATTTCCCTGCGCAAAGACTCAACTTGAGAGGCTTTAATGTCGCCTTCGAACTCTATGACGAAGAGGCGGCCCTGAGGATGTTTTTCATTTTCTTTACTCGACTTTTTCTCTTCTTTCTTCTCAGACTTAAGAAAGCGCTTGAGCTCCGCTTTGCCAAGAATCTGCGCCTGTAAAAAGTTTTTGGCCTCTTTCCAGCTTTTATTGATGGCTGTTATTTCAAGTTCGGGTCGAATATTCGCGCGGGCGATGAGGATAAACAGCACGATCATGACTGCGATAATGCCTAGTACAATAATAAGAGTGGATCCGGCAAACCGAAGAAGATCGAAGAGAATATCCATTTGAGGCCTTTCGTTGATGATCAGACTTAATAGGCTTCCAAGAATAGGTCTAGATAGGATCTAGGTCGAGGGAAAACTGCAAGATTTAGTCTTCATTAGCTTTTGAGTTATCATAGTTCTAGGAGTGCCCATGTTGAGAATGCAAAAAAAGCCCCTTCTTTTTGTGATTACGTTCGTTATTGCGAGCGTCTGTCTGAGTTTTTCTGGAACAGCAGAGGCAAAGAAGCCCCTGACGCCTGAGCAAAAGAAAGAGGTCGATAAGCTGAAGGCGCGAATTCTTTCCTTTTACGAGCGCCAAATTGAAGAGTTAGAGTATCAAGAACAGAGGCGCCAGGGCATTGAAGCTATGCGTAAAGAGCGTCGCTCTGAGGATGAGAAGCGAGAGCAAATTAGGCAAAGGTTTGTAGAAGTTCAGAGGGCGAAAAGTCAAAAAGATGAAGAAGAGGCCTATCAGCGCTATTTGAAAGAGCTAGAAAAAGAGGCTGAAATTCGCAACCAAGAAAGAAAAAAGTATGTCCGAACTCGAGAAGCTCTCGATCAAACCTTAGTTGAACTCAAGTTTTCTGAAGAGCGAGAGTACGAGTTAGAGTCCCAAGACAGAAAAGCCAAGGCTCCAGGAAACTAAGGCTTTTGAACGGGGTCCTGTACGGGTTGGCCGAGGATTTCATCGGTGCTCAGTGAAGTCATTGCAGAGAGATTTTTTAAAACGTACCAGAGAATAGCCCCGGTCATCATCATTGAGGGGATCATTAAAACTAAAAAACCCATCCATGTCATTTCGGCAATTTGCTTATTTAAAACCTCAGAACGTTGATCTCCAGAAAGACTCGGATCGATTTCTTTGAAAATAAAAATTGCAAGAACAAAATTGACAATGGCACTGACTAAAAAGCTACCGGCTAAGAAGAGGGTGGCCCGCTTTATGATGTGAGCCCACTCCCTCATTTTATCATTTTCGAGAAGTCGTTCTTTGACCATTTCCCATTGCAGGATGCCACTAGCAGTAATGAAATCCTCAAGAAACGGTTTTTCAGAGCGGCTTGAAAGAGCAATGGCTATTCCGATGATTAAAGGAAATGCCGCTTCCTTTACTGCAAACCAAATTCCCTCAAGATCAGCCAAAGCTAAGCCACCTGTGACGACAACATTTGCGATACCGAGAATAGAAAGAGCATTGGTTTTTTTGAGCTTGTAGTAGTCCCAAAGTCCGTAGCCAAGTGGAAAGCTGAGTGCCAGAAGTAACGCGAGAAGTGGACCATTGTCGCCCAGGTATTTTGAACCGTTATTCAAAATAACCACAGGTATGATTAAGTTAAACGCAATATTCGAAAAAAAACCTTTTTGTTGATCCACTTATTAAAGCTCTCACAAATCTCGATCAAATGAAAGTCGGGGAGTAATTAAAATAGATTCAAAAACCACTGTAAATTTAAGACAATAAATGCAAAGCAACACTGCCGGAGCTCCATGGATTTTCCTGTTGAAAAATTATTCTCATTGCTAGTTCTCTTTCAAATCAAGCACTTTATTGCTGATTTTCCCTTACAGAGAGAGTATATGCTCAAAAAAGCCATGCCTGGCTGGAACTTTCTACTGCCATTATCGCTTCATTGTAGCGTTCATGCATTTTTGACCCTTCTGATTACTCTCTATGTCAATCCCAGTCTCTGGTGGCTGGCTCTCGTCGACTTCGTGATTCACTTCACAATGGATCGGATTAAATCGGGCCCTCGCTACCTGGGGCGCTTTAACGACCGAAATAAGCCTGGCTTTTGGAATGCATTAGGCTTTGATCAA
>JAUHWN010000030.1 GCA_030424665.1 Bdellovibrionia bacterium
ATGTCGACGAGATTCTTGGGCTATTTAAGCTGAGTAAAGAGTTCAACAAGCTTTTTTGACTCTTGCTCCCAATTATACTCTTCCAAAATTGCTTTCCGCCCATTCTGCCCCATTAAGGTGAGCTCTTCAGGGCTTTTTAGCATCGATGCCACTTCTTCTCCTATTGCCCTCGAAGACAGAGGGTCAACGGACCTACCACAACCAAGCCCCTCTAAAATGGGCTTCCAGGCCGGGAAATTTGAACCAAGAATAGGTACCTGAGCTGACATATACTCAAACAATTTATTGGGCATTGATTGGTCGTGGTTCGGACCCGGGTGAAAAAGTACTAATCCCAACTGACTCTCGCGAAGATAGTCAAACATCTTCTTTCGCTCAAGTAACCCTAGATATTTCACTCGCCCCCAATTCCCCGTCGCTTTACAGCTCGCCATCAGTTCGGCGGACTCGAAGTTACCAGCGAGAACTAACTCATATTCGTCGGGCCAATATTTTATGGACTCAACCATTTCTAAAGCACCCCGCCTTTTACTTATGTTACCGCCGTAAAATACTTGTTTTTTTCTTTCTTGGAACGGAATCGGCTCCGGCATCGTAGTTAGCTTCGGAAAGTTTCTTAAAGGATATATTCGGCTCGAATTAAATTCTTCAGCAATTTTGGGGGTCGCCGTAAGAATTCCATCAAAGAATTTAGCCGCTGTTCTTTGAAAATTACCAATGGAAAACGAAAGCAACTTTCGACTCCAAGGAGGCAAGTACTCTTTAGTTAAGATATCGTCTGCTAAGCTTTCATGAACATCATATACAACTTTAAATCCTAAAATTTTCAATACAAGTCCAACCGGAATAAGTTCAGAGTCGTGGAATTCAATGACATCTGCTTTAGACTTGTAGGCTTTTATTCCAACTCGAAAGGAAGTCGTCAGCATTCTCTCAATTCGCCCCTTTGGGACAACGACCGGTTCAATTTTTACTTTTTGCTCGCCCTGATTCATCAGGTTTTTTTTAGTTGGAACAACAAAAACTAACTCAGCGCCCATGCTATCCACTAATGTTTCAGCTTGCTTAATTATTCGAACGTCATTATCAGGGTGAACAGAGGACATTTGACAAATTTTCACCGACCTATCCTTCTTTCGCAAAAAATCGAACAATCAACAGATAGCTCATCGAGATAATTAAACTAAAAACGAGGGCAAATAAAAAATAGACAGGAAAAGATAATCTTACTTGGAGAGGTTCAGAGGATTCACCGACGACAATTCGGGTTCCATAAGACGAGGGCCCTAGGTAAGATTGAAGGCTCATAAAATCTTCTTTGTTAAACCCAAGAGCTCTAACCAAGTCGCTTTCTTTTTTCAAAAAACTGGCGAGATAAGATTTCTGCTCGTCCATCAACTCCCTATGTCTCTTGAAGAATTTCTCACTCAGAAGTTTTCGAGTTTCGATCAACTCCTGGGGAGAGCTGCCGTTGAGCCAAATTGCTATCAGATAATCCTTTTCGCTTTTGATTCTTACTTTGAAATCCAGATCTCGTTTTTCTCGTAATTCATTTAAAATTTGCTGCTCAAATACTCCAGGTCTAACTATCGGAGTCTCATTGTTGTAATGCCCTATTTCAAAGACAAAGTAGAGTCGATAACGACTGTTTTGAAATACCTGAAGAGCCAAAAGAGCTATTAAGGACAAACCAAACAATACGAGCGAAGATTTCGCAAAAGGAGTCTTTTTGACTATTTCAATAAAGCCTCTACTCGTCACTGGTGACTCCTGTTTTTTGAAGGACAAATCTTAATACAAAGTACCCGAATGCCAGCAATATGACAAAAGCTGTTTTTTGATCAAATACAAAAGACCCAATTCCGGTCTCAGCGATTTTAATAAAGTGGGTACTCGACCATGCAATAACGGCAATGGCTAAACAATTGACTCCAAGAAGCCCCAAAAACCGAGATAAACAGCAAATGAGAAAACCCACAATAAAAGAAATGACACACACTCCTAGGGCTCCAAAATTTGCAAAAAGTTCGGCCCAATACGGCCCAGGCGCTGAACCGACTACCTTTGCCTCTGAGTATCTCGAATTCATAAAGCTCTTGGTTTCGATCGGCAATAGTACCGGTTCGAACGGAAAAAAACCGCGCGGGTTGGGCAAAGTTCTCCCCTCGAGATAGCCTTTATCCATTTGAGCCAGTTCTACTTGAAAGTAAGCGACAGCCGGGGCTCCGATCGTAATTCTCTGACCTATCGACCTTAGGTAGTCAAACGGCGTATATCGATCCGTTTTCATAGTTAGACTTACTAAACCTACGACTATAAAAAAGCCGCCAACTCCTAGGATAACTGAAAGCCCTCGAGATAAATTTAACCACCTGTTAGTGCTTAAGAGTATTTTCAATGTGACAACCATGCCAATTGAAAACCAAACAAATGGAGCTTTTTCCCCAGTAACGAAACTAGCGAAGACTACTGTTACAAGAATAAGAGGAAGAAGAACTAAACTCCTTCTGCTTTTTTCTGA
Organism: Bdellovibrionia bacterium; assembly: GCA_030424665.1. Taxonomy (GTDB): domain Bacteria; phylum Bdellovibrionota; class Bdellovibrionia; order Bdellovibrionales; family JAGQZY01; genus JAUHWN01. The sequence continues at coordinate 2,522 of JAUHWN010000030.1, forward strand.
AAAATATAAAGCGATCCAGAAAAAACAACTGAAAAAAAGAATGTCATGAAAGAACATTTCGAAATAGTGATACGGCAGAATACCTGCATAGTTATTTGTAGCATCACTCCTTGAAATAGAAAATTGATCACTATGTCCCATTACGGCTTCCACAATCGGAATTGTCTCTAAACTAAAAAGGTATATAGAAAATATTAAAGCCGAGAACAAAAATAGAGCTATTCCAAAGGTAAAATCAAAATTATTTTTTTGCGGAAATTTCTTTAACTCAGTCAAAAAGGCAAACCGTTTACGATCCACCTGCAAAAGTCGACAGGTAAAAACCCCTACGCCATAAAAAAGTAACGAAAGACTCGAAATCAAAGCTACAAACAAGATTTTACTTTCGTCATCGATTCCAAGGTAATGAAAATGATAATGACTGTATCCAAAATAAAGAGGAATGAAGCCTATGTGCGCGACCATAAAGCAATAGAGATGAACCCAGAAAGGCAAATTAAATCGCTCCTCCTCCATATTAGTAACTCCGCGGACTCGAGACAAAAGAAGGCAAATGGCTGAGACAGCAAGAAACGAAAGTACGAATAGGAAGGATTCTATGAACTCCATAAGCAGACAAAAATATTCTCAGCTAAACGATTAATTTTAAACTCATTTGCTACCATTTTCGCTTCTATCGCGCAAGGTGGCAAAGCTCGCTACTCCCCTGTTAATCAGAACATTCTGCCATTTTCGCCAAATATGCGGTAGACATATGTCTGAAAAATAGATTACCTGAAGCACTACCGGTAAGGAGACAATCAGTGGAGAAAGAAACTCGGGCTTCATTTGAACTTAATCAAACTCAGGAATCCAAGGTAAGTTCTAAAGGCGAAACGCTGTCTCACTCAAAATACCAAATTTGTACCAAATGCATCATGGACACAACTGATCCATTGATCGAATTTGATGATAAGGGCGTATGCAGCCATTGCCATCACTGGGATCAAGTTCAAGAAAAACAATACTTTACTGGTGCTGATGGAGAATCTAGGTTCTCCAAGATCGTAAGCAAAATAAAGTCTGAAACTAGTGGCGACACCTATGACTGTATTCTTGGGCTAAGTGGTGGTGTTGATAGCACTTATGTTGCTTACCTAACAGAGAAACACGGGCTGAATGCACTCGCTGTTCACATGGATAGTGGCTGGAACTCAGAACTGGCTGTAAAAAACATTGAAAATATAATCAAAAAATTAAATTTCGACCTCTTTACTCATGTAATCGATTGGGACGAAATGAGAGATCTTCAGCTATCTTATTTTAAAGCTGGAGTAGCCAACTGCGATGTACCTACAGACCATGCTATAACCGCAATACTCTACAAATTAGCAGAAGAAAAAGGTATCAAATACATAATGAGCGGTTCGAATCTGGCAACAGAATGCATACTTCCTTTTTCTTGGGGATACGATGCTAAGGACTCTATCAATTTAAAAGCAATTCAAAAAAAATTCGGAACATTAAAACTAAAAAACTATCCCTCTCGAAGCTTCTATAAAACTTATATTCATGACGCTTATTTGAGTCGATTTACAACGATTCGCCCCCTCAACTTTATTGACTACAATAAAGAAGATGCAATGGCGATAATCAAAAAAGAACTCGATTGGAGAGAGTACGGGGGAAAGCATTATGAGTCCGTTTTTACCCGTTTTTTCCAAGGCTACTATTTACCGAACAAGCATGGTTTCGACAAGAAAAGAGCCCATCTCGCAAGTTTAATTCAATCAGGTCAACTGAGCAGAGATGAGGCACTTAAAAAGATGGAATTATCAGATTACCCCGAAGATTTGATGCTTCAAGATAGAGAATTTATCGCCAAAAAGTTAGGCTTATCAGTCACCGAATTCGAAACCATAATGGATGGCCCTAAAAGGGAGTTCTCAGATTTTCCATCAGCGTACCCCTACCTACAGTTTTTAAGAAAATTGAAATCTTTGCTTCGACCATCAAAATCCTAAGAAAGAGCTACGACCCAGCACGCCAAGAGTTGATGCGTCACATTAATTACTGATTTCACACCCTAGTTTTGAGGTGATATCGACTCAATACTCAATCATTTCTGGCCCGGGCCGAAGATTTGGGTTAAGTTTTTTATGAACTAAAAAAATTAACGCCAGTTAGAGTTTAAATATTGGAGAGGCCTAAACTCCAATCTTGAAATAGTATAATGAAGACAAACTTACACTTAACCTTGACTCGTTTTGAATTTGAAAGCCGTGTTCTCAAAGAAACCGAGACTATTCTCAAGCACAAAATTTACGATAAAGTCCGAATACTAGCCCTCGGTGACTATGAAATTAAAAGCAGACAACACTTAGGGCGAAATCGATTTCTTCATCGACTCCGACTGAAAACCCGTGCTCTTCCAAAGGATATCTTTTCACAGTCGATAAAGTTCCTAGAGTTCTGGTTTATTGCCTTATTTTATACAAAAAATGTAAAAGCTGTTAACTGCCATAGCTTAGCCACCTTGCCAGTTGGAGCAACAATCAAGTTTTTGACTGGGGCTCACTTAATTTACGATCCACATGAACTTGAAACAGAGGCCTCCGGACTCAAAGGTGTTAGAAAGCAACTTTCAAAAGTGTTCGAGAAGCTATTGATCCACTATTGCGATAAGGTCATTGTCGTAAGCTCTTCAATTGCTGATCATTATAAAGATGCTTATCATTTGCGAGAGAAGCCAATCACTCTTCTGAATTGCCCAAACTATCAAGAGTACACGCCATCAAGCGCACTTCAGGAGGCTCTGGGGCTCGCATCTACTGAAGAGATATTCCTTTATCAAGGAGGATTAGCACCAGGTCGAGGAATCCCTGACCTGCTCAAGGCATTCTCTGACCCTCGCTTAGAGAATATGAATTTAGTATTTCTTGGCTACGGCCCCTTAGAAGAGGAAATATTGGGTGTCTCAAGAAATCACAAGAATATCCATTTACTTCCCGCTGTACCTCCCGATCAGCTGCTAAAATACACTCGAAGCGCAACATACGGTTTATTTCTTTGTGAGAACACTTCGCTTTCTTATTATTACTGTCTACCCAATAAACTTTTCGAGTACATTATGGCTGGCCTGCCACCAATAGTTACAGACCTCCCTGAAATGTCTCGAGTTATTAGCACCAACAACCTTGGAACGATCGTCAAAGGTGATGATTTGGTCGAAAAGTGTATCCAGTTGCTATTATCGGGTCACCTTAAGAAAAACAGAGACCTTTGGCATAAAAACTGTCTCGAATTCGCAAAAACATTAAATTGGCAAACCCAGGAGCAAAAACTCATATCGGAATTTCAGCACCTATGGACCCTCGACAGAGAAAGTAAATACAAACTTTCGGACAGCCCAACCTGATCATAAATGTACCTGTTTTTACTTTTAATGGGACACAGTGTAAAAGCCTCTTTATTGACCCCAAAAACTTTCTCGTAATATTTAAAGAACTTCGAGAGTAGAGAGTAAATCGTGGAAACTAAAAATCCATTTAAAAATATGCTTGTTGTAGGTGGTGGCGGTTTTTTAGCCCAGCTTATCCAAGTAGCTTCTACTCCAATTATTACTCGCATCTACTCTCCCGAAGACTATGCAACATGGGCCATCCTAATCAGCGTTATCGCGATTTTTTCAGCAACAGCTACGCTTCGATTTGAACTTGCCATTGTACTTCCCGACACCAAGGAATTAGCATCAAGTGTTTTCCTCCTTTCGCTCATAACTTCATTTGTGAGTGCAATAGTTTCCATTCCAATTATTTATCTTGCTGGACCAACTCTCGTTGGGATTAAGGAGACCGACATTATTTGGCAATGGACTTGGTCAATTCCGATATTAGTTTTTGTCAGCGGACTCTACCAAGCTTGCACCTACTGGTTCATCCGCGAGAAGTCTTTTAAAACGATCGCCTTTTTGGGAATTTGGTTAACTTTTGTTACAAGCCTTACACAGGTCACATATGGACTTGTCTACGAAGCCGATTCCCAGGGACTCATCCTAGGGACCTTACTTGGGCAATCTTGCATTGGAGTTGCAGGCGCTTACTTGATTGTGAGAAGGGACGGCTGGCTTATTTTGAAAAGGTTTACAATTCCTGATTTGTTCAATTCGTTCAGAGTCTTCAGTACTTATCCGAAATACATGACGCCCTATACGGTAATGGGCGTACTCCGTGAAAGACTCACTATTTTCTTTTTTAACTCTTTTGGGACCTCATTTGAGGTTGGTAAATATGCGTTTTCTGCGAGGATCGCGAACCTACCCGTTAACTTAGTATCAAATGGAGTGAGGCCAATTCTCTATCAGTCTGCATCCAATGAACCAAGTAAGGCGACTGAGGACTTGATCGTCAAAGTCTTAAATTTTATCGTCAGCTTTAGTATTCCAATTTGGATACTGGTTTTATTCGAGTCAGAAACAATATTTGCATTCGTATTTGGCGAGGACTGGAGAGATGCGGGAGTCTATGGAGCTCTGCTCTCGATACCGGCGATGATCCTTCTGGTTTCAAATTGGATGGACCGTCTCTTCGACGTCAATAACAGACAAAGACTTGCCTTTGGAATGGAAGTCGTGTTTTCGATATTATCAATTTTCTCATTTCTTTTGGGTTACTATATCTGGGGCAATATTCTCGACGCTCTCATTGTTCAGGTCATAGTTTTAACTTGTTACTATTTGGTATGGCTTGTCGTTCTTTTTAAAATTGCCAATTTTTCCATGTTTAATTTGCTTAAACTAGGCCAGAAGTCTCTTTTACTGGGTCTCGGTTTTACTTTGTGCTTTTTAGCAATTAACTACTTCGCCAAAGACAACTGGGGACTCCTCATTTACGTCGCTATAATTACTGGGTACTTTGTGATTTATTTAAGAAATCAAAATTTTATAATTAATATGTTAGTGAGAAACCGATGATTCATATTATCGACTATGAAATGGGCAATCTTGGCTCTATACAAAATATGCTTAAAAAGTTGGGAGCACCCTCTGTAGTAACCTCGTCCCCCGATGAAATTCTAAAAGCTAAGCAGTTAATACTCCCTGGTGTGGGGGGCTTTTTTAAAGGCATGGATCAGCTCGCTAAACTCAATTTAATTCAGCCCCTTAAAGAAAAGGCTCAAGACCCGGAATCGCACCTTCTGGGCATCTGTCTCGGAATGCAGCTCCTTACGGACTACTCAGAGGAAGGCGACAGAGAAGGCCTCGGAATTATTTCGGCAAAAACAATTCGCTTTCAATTTGAGGGTGATCAAAAGCGATTAAAGGTTCCTCATATCGGATGGAACTTCATCGACGTTCAAAAAGAAAATCCTTATTTCCCAATATATGAAAAGGAGAATCGATATTATTTCGTTCATTCCTACCACGTTCAGGTCGAAAATAATGAAGATTGCCTTGCTCGATCAGAATATGGAATCGAGTTTGACTCCATAATTCAAAGGGGAAACAATTTGGGCGCTCAATTTCATCCTGAAAAAAGTCATAAATTTGGAATCGCATTTTTCAAAAGATGGCTCAAAGAAACAGGAGCCCTCCAATGATGATGCGTCCACGGATAATCCCAAGCTTACTTCTACGTAATTCAGGTCTCGTAAAAGGCGAGAAGTTCAAAGATTATAAGTACCTCGGAGACCCGATCAACATAGTCAAAATATTTAATGAAAAGGAAGTCGACGAAATATTTCTACTCGACATCGGCGCTACCGATTCTGGCGGGGAGCCGCGCTACGACTTTCTTCAGGACATTGCCTCCGAGGCCTTTTTTCCACTGGGATATGGTGGAGGTTTAAAAAACTGTGAACAAATCAGAAAGATCCTTTCTAGTGGTTTTGAGAAAGTTTCAATTAATACGGCGGCTGTCGAGAACCCTGGCTTTATTAAAGAGGCGGCTCAGACTTTCGGTAGCTCCACGATCGTGGTCTCGATCGATGTCAAAAAGTCCTTTCTTGGCGGCTACACAGTATTCACACACTCTGGCCAAAAAAAGACCAAATTGAAGGTTACAGAATGGGCTGAGCAAATCGAAGATCTCGGAGCCGGAGAGATTCTGATTAATAGCATCGACCAAGACGGCACCATGAGTGGCTATGATCTTGCTCTCATTGAGCAAGTTGCCAGCCGGGTTAAAATACCTGTCGTGGCTGCTGGAGGGGCTGGAACGCTTCAGCATATGGTTGAAGCTGTGCAGAAAACTGGAGCCTCTGCAGCGGCTGCGGGTAGCTTTTTCGTGTTTCAAGGACCTCATCGAGCCGTTCTTGTTAGCTACCCCACAGATCAAGAAATCAGGGATCACTTTTAAGCTGGGCCCTCCTCAGACAGCTTGACTGCCTGTCCTTTCCGAGAGACAAAAATACTTTAGAATTTTTCCATTATATAGATATATCTACTGAATTGAGGAACCTATGTCTCGAGCATCAAAAGAGTTTTTTGACAAAGTAAAGTCCAAAGAGGCTGTCATCGGAATTATCGGAATGGGCTATGTCGGCCTTCCACTCATGCTCCGATTTAATGAGGTTGGCTTCAAGGTCTTGGGTATCGATATCGACTCGGATAAGGTCAATAAACTAAATAAGGGCGAAAGTTATATTGCCCATATTGACGGTGAAGAAATACTCAAGTCGACAAAGACAGGTTTCGAGGCCACCACAGACTTTTCAAGATCTAAAGAAGCTGATGCTCTCATTATCTGTGTACCTACTCCTCTCAACAAATATCGTGAACCGGACATCAGCTTCGTCACGAAAACGATGGATGCTCTAGCTCCTCACCTCCGTAATGGGCAAATGATTTCACTGGAATCGACAACCTACCCCGGAACGACCGAAGAAGAACTTCGTCCTCGCATCGAGGAGCGTGGTTTTAAAATTGGAGAAGACATCTTTCTAGTTTACTCTCCTGAACGTGAGGACCCCGGTAATCCTAATTTCACAACTCGTACAATTCCAAAAGTTGTTGGTGGCAGTTGCCCAACCTGTAAAGAGATCGGTACCGCTATATACAGTACTGTAATAGATCATGTTGTCCCAGTTTCGAGCACAGAGACAGCTGAAATGGTAAAACTTCTCGAGAATATTCATCGTGCAGTAAACATCGGCTTGGTTAACGAAATGAAAATTGTCGCTGATAGAATGGGAATAAATATTCACGAGGTAATTAAGGCCGCAGCAACCAAACCTTTTGGATTTACAGCCTATTACCCGGGCCCCGGACTCGGTGGGCATTGCATACCTATCGATCCATTTTATCTGACGTGGAAAGCTCGCGAATACGGCCTTCACACTCGCTTTATTGAATTGGCTGGTGAAGTAAACACGAACATGCCCCATTGGGTTGTCGCGAAAACTGTCGATGCTCTAAACGAACGCGGAAAAGCCCTTAAGGGAAGTCGTGTTCTCATGCTTGGAATCGCTTATAAGAAAAATGTCGATGATATGAGGGAGTCTCCTTCTGTCGAACTCATGGAAATCCTTCAAAGCAAAGGTGCCGAGGTTCACTATCATGACACTTACGTGCCTGTATTTCCTAAAATGAGAGAACATCACTTTAACCTTAGCTCTGTTGAATTGAGCTCGGAAACTTTAAATACTTATGACTGCGTCGTTCTCGCGACTGATCATGACAACTTTGATTATGATCTGATCAAGAACAACGCGAAGCTAATTATTGATACTCGTGGCCGATACCTTGAACACGAAGAGCACATTATCAAAGCCTAGGACTTTAAATGAATTTAATTACACACGAACCGATAAAAGACCGAAAAATTAAATTAGCTCTGGTGGGAGCTGGACGAATTTCTGAAAAGCACTTTCAGGCGATTGAAAAACACAATGACAATTTAGAACTGGTGGCAATTTGCGATAACAATCCCGAGGTTCTAAAAACTATGACGGCTGAAAAAAATGTCGAGGGCTTTTTAGGCCTCGACGAGATGCTAAAACGCAGTGATGCCGATGCCGTCGTCTTAACCACTCCCAGCGGGATTCACCCTAACCAAGCTATCCATGTTGCTCGTGCTGGCAAACATGTCATTTCTGAAAAACCCATGGCAACACGTTGGGAGGATGGAAAAGAAATGGTCGCCGAATGCGATCGTAACGGTGTTCGACTTTTCGTTGTTAAGCAAAATCGGCACAATGCGACCCTTCAAATGCTAAAAAGAGCAATTGATGAAAAGCGCTTTGGCCGAATCTATATGGTGAACGTTAACGTCTTTTGGACACGCCCCCAAGATTACTATGATCAGGCCGACTGGCGTGGCACCTGGGAGTTCGACGGTGGAGCATTCATGAATCAGGCAAGTCATTACATCGATCTACTCGATTGGATGATTGGTCCTATTGAAAGCCTGCAAGCTTATACAACCACATTGGCGAGAAATATCGAAGTGGAAGATACAGGGGTTGCCTCCCTAAAATGGCGATCTGGTGCATTGGGATCGGTCAATGTCACTATGCTCACCTATCCAAAAAACTTTGAAGGTTCTCTCACGATTTTAGGCGAAAAGGGAACCGTTCGAATTGGCGGTGTTGCAGTTAACGAAATTCAAAATTGGCAATTTGAAGATACCCAAGATTACGATAAGCAGGTCAAAGAAGCCAATTATGAAACAACCAGTGTTTATGGCTTCGGACACCCTGCCTACTACGAAAACGTTATCCAAACACTTCGCGGCGAAGCAGAACCACTTACTTGCGGACGCGAAGGTCTGAAGTCGCTTGAAGTGCTTATAGGACTTTATCGTTCAGCTCGTGACGGTAAAAGAGTATCGCTTCCTCTTGATTACTAAATGGGTGAAGAAATGATGATTCACGAATCTGCTAAAATTCATGAGACTGCGATTGTAGATGACGGTGCTAAGATTGGAGCCAACTCCAGAGTTTGGCACTGGGTCCACATATGTAGTGGTGCTCAAATAGGAGAAGGCTGTTCATTTGGTCAAAATGTCTTCGTCGGTAATGACGTCAAAATCGGCAATAATGTTAAAGTTCAAAATAATGTTTCGATCTACGATTCTATTACTATTGAGGATGATGTTTTTTGCGGACCAAGTATGGTTTTTACTAACGTAATTAACCCCCGTTCGGCCATTATCCGTAAAGATGAATACTTAAGAACCCACGTAAAAAAGGGTGCTAGTATAGGTGCTAATGCTACAATCATATGTGGGAATACTATAGGTGAATATGCGTTTATAGCAGCGGGCGCCGTAATAACTAAGGATGTTCCTGCTCACGCCTTAATGGCGGGAGTGCCGGCGAAGCAAATCGGATGGATGAACAAAGAGGGACATCGAGTAACTGACCCGAAAGAAATCGAACAGCTCAGTCAAGCTCACATTTAATCATCATAAAACAATTTCTAGACCATTTTTTATCTTTATAAGACTCAGCTTTTTGCTCTTGAATTTCTTTAAATCCTTTGCATTAGGCCAACTGTAGTATGATTTTTGGGGTATCTTTGATACCGAATAGCAAGTCCTTGTCTTCAAATAATCCATCAATAATTCTTTTCCCAAAGCATTGTTTCTTACAATATTAGAAAAGAGGTCTTTGCTATAGTCTATTGGGATTTCTTTTTGACTTAAAACTGGCCCCTTATCTAACTCGGGGGTTACTTCAAATAAGCTCGTCCCGATAAACTCTTCCTGGTTTTTCATAGAATGAAACTCAGCTGCAATACCTTTGTACGACGGCAATACAGATGAATGGACACACACTGTATTCTCTTTGGGAACCTTAAGTAGCTCTTTTGAAAATATTTGATTTATTCTTATCAGAAAGCGATCCGGTCTAAGGTCTCTAAATTTTTTTATCCATAAAGGTGAGCTAAAGTTATCAGAATAGTAAATTGGAATTTTTCTTTCTTTTGCAATTTTAATTAAATTACTAACTTCAAAATTCTCACACTTAGATGCTTTACTAAAAGGATTCAACTGGAAAAGTCTAAAAAGTCCGTTGTAGAAAGCTAAAAACAACCAGTATTGAAATGCACATTTCTTTAAAAGAGCCAACGCCCCTTGGTTTTTCCCTTGTTTGTTCTTTGTAATACTTGTCGTTACACAAAGTGCCGAAACCTTTATATCAGAGTCACACATCACTCCGGAGAAAATCGTGTGAGAAGTTAGATCGTTATTTATAAAAATTACGACTCTCATATTTTTCTCAACCAAAGAGTCACTTTTTCGTTAACATCATTCTTTTCAACCTCCACCACCGTTCTATCTACCCAGGACATAATTTCATCAGCCTCTAAAACACTCAATTGTTTCGGGGATATGTTCACACTTACAACTTCCTTGACAGCTTTATAACTAGAGTTCCATAAAGCCAGTCCTGACTTAGTAGGTAAAAATCCCCATATAGGAACCATCAAATGAACTAGGAGAAAACCTAAACCTATGATATTTAAAACCTTGTATGCTGATCTAAGAAATGAAAAAACTAACCCTCCAAACCCTTGAGGTTTTGGAAGAATCCAGAACCCTATCAACCCTCCTGATCGGGTTACTCTCAACAACTCTCTAAAAGCCTTCTGAGGTTCATCAGAGTATGCAATTACTCCATAACTAAAAGTGACATCAAAACTATTGTCTCTAAATGGCAATGAACAGACATCTCCCTGTACAAAAATTGAGTTCGCTGGTGCTCGACTTTGAGCCTTTAATAAGGCACTTTCCGATAAATCTAAAAAACAGTAGGTTGTCGACTGAATATTTAATTTTTTTAAAACCTGACTATGAACACCATCTCCGCAGCCAGCATCTAACACGAAGTTAGCCTGCTTTAAATCCGTTAGAGCCGCAGATAAAAATTCCTCACCTTGTTGCAACTTCAACAATGGGATTTCTTTGTCAGCTTCATCCCAATGACTGTCAAAGTTACTGGAATCTATGAAAGAGTACAGTCCCTCGCCAATCCTTCTTCTTGACCTGCTTGTATCAAATTTATCTCGAATATCCATGAAACCTAACTACTCGCCCCATTCATAACATCGATCAATTTTTCACTGATTCTTGACATTTCTTCTTCTAAGTCAAAATCGAAAAATCTATTTTCAAAAAAAGTAAGAGGTAAGTTGAGTACTCTCTTGGAATAATCATGAGCAATCGGGCATGAATTATATCCCATAGACTTATAGGCACTCAAATCAGAAATAGAATAGTCAACGATAATTCCAACCTCAGACTTGAATATCTCTCGTAACTCGAGTCTTGTCACGTCTCGCTCTTTCTCTCTTACGAGTACTGGGTAGTGACTCCATGTCGCGCCATCAACGTAACTCAGTTGTCTAAACCAGGTGTTATCATCAAGTGGCTTCATAAGATCAAAATATTTCTTAGCTATTTTTCTGCGGTTCTCAACCCTTTCGTCAAAACGCTCGAGTGAAGATTTCAAAATTGATTTCGAAGTTCTACTCAGGTGGTGGTCATAATCTCGTGGGAGATCTATTCGGTCTTCCGCAAAATATTGTGTTTCGGAGTCTAGGGATGAAGTATTATTTATAAGATAATCAACAAGTGAATAGATTCCTGGGTTAAATGCAATTTGACCCGCTACACTATATAGATATTCATATAGTCCATCAAAATTCGCTTTTAAAAACTTTCGATTAAAAAGAGTGACTTTGTCTGCAATAGCTTTGTCTCGAATTGACAAGATTCCAGCGTGAATTCCATTCACTAATTTGGAAATATTGGCCCCATAGATCGCTACATCACCATAATGCGTTACAACTTTCCCTGTAGAGTCTTTGCAAAAATAAGAATGCGCACAATCTTGAACGACAATAACTTCAGGAAACCTAGCTTTTACTTCCCTATATAATTCAGCAGTCTCCTCTGGATAACCAAAAAGATGAGTTGGTATAATCATGGCTGTTTCATTGTCGATCGCTTCAAGATAAGCTTCAGAGGCCGGCTGAAAAGAGTCCTCTGATGAATCTAAAAAAACAGGCGTGTTTCCACTCTTTACAATCGCATGAGCGACCACAACACATGAATAACTTGGAATAATAACTTTTTTACCTTCTAATTCCAAAGCACAAAGAAGAGCATACAGTCCTGACCGCCCATACTTGTACAAGAAGTGATGATCTAACCCCGATTTCCTTTTTAGATACCCAAAAATTTCAAACTCTAAGTCAGCAATTTCAACGGGTGCTAAAATATCTGAAGGACGATAGTCCGGACTAAATCTTGGGTACATTCCTCAAATATTTCCTTGAAAAGCTATTGGCAGATGCCATGTGCTCGTAAAATCCAGGGTGCAAGAGCGAATAGCCACCTGCCTCTTTAACAAATAGCTGTTCTGAACTTTTGTCGAAATTAATTTCAATTGAAGTCGGCACTTGTGACCCACTACCCATAACAAACCTCTTTAAAAGCCTCTTAAATAACCTATGCATAATTGGTAAAAAATAGAAAAGTGGCCCTAAAACACGTAATAAGATTGTAGTAAATGCATTAGGCAATTTTTGCTTTACATCAACTAAACTATATTTAAAAGAAAATCCATTTTTTCCAACTGCCTTAGCTTGGACCATTCCCCGTGTAGCCCAATTACTTTTCTTAAAACCGGGAATAGAAATATCTTCAAAGAGATCCGACTGACCGATACGAATCCCCTCAACCACCCCATTTGAAAAAGAAACTAGCAGATTTAGACTAGAAGATCTAAAGCAATACAGGTTCGCATTATTGAAGTATTGATCACAATCCTCTATTTTTTCATTTTTAAAAGTAACCTTTCCAGCTTTATATTGGCGATAGAAAAAACTCCAAGTCGTATAGATTGTTGCAAAGTTCCCTGAATCGACAGAAACAGGACTTAAAAGTCTAAGGGATTTATATGCACTCTCAATCCATATCTGGGGAGTCGGAATAAATGAGGACGCCCCTAGGTAGAATATTGAGGTCCCCCTAGAACCGATATCACCTGCAAAATTACCATTCTGCTGAAAAAAGAATGAACAAAACTCACCAGCGCTCTCCAGCTTTTCAACCCAGGTATCAGGAAGCTCTCTTACGGAGTTAGCCATCGCGAAATAATGCAGAAGAAGGGTCTGGTAGCCAGGGTCAGCTCCATCATACTCTGGAAACCATCCCTCTTTATCCATAATATTAAACAATGGTTCAACAACAGATACGTCTCCAGACTCCAACCACATAGCAAGATACGCAGTAGCTAGATGATTAGAAATAACTCCGTGTGTTTCTGGTGTCCTTTTCAAAAACCCAACCGACTCTTGGATGACTTCTTGAATCTCATTCTCTGAGTCTTGTGTTAAGAAATTTGAGTGCTTGTTTTTTAAGTAAGAGAAATAAAAAGCAACCATTGCCGTAACTGCAAAGGAAGACTCATAGGGGTAGGCTTCTTCAAAACTCCCATTACTCCTTTGAAGCTTTTTAGTACCCTTGATTACATGCCCCACGAGTTTTAGAATTTCCTCCTTAGGTAGTCCACTCAACTCGTTAGTATCTAATAGCCCAACCAAACTTGCCTGCCAAGAGCCGTTCGAAAAATCCTTTACTTTCCAGGCCCAGTAATCCCTATCACAGTATCCCAGAGTTTTAGAATCTTCTCTGAGGTCAACCTGATTTAAAAACCTTTGATGGCTGTATCGTAAGATTGAAGGTAAGTCTTCTATGAATAAGCTCATAAGTACCGATCTCTGAAATCGTTTAAGTCAAATGATACAGCTCCTTCACACTTTAACCATGTGAGAAACTCTTGGTAAGTTCTTTCCCATCTGTAACTTGGCGAGGCCGCACGGTCATGCCAATCTACACTAACGACTCCCCCCATAGAGATTAGAGGTCGAAACTTCTTTTTCAACAGTTTTAATGCCTGAGAATGACTCAGGGATAGCTCATCAAATAAAGTTCCATCCATTGCGACTAATGGGATTTCTTGAATTCTTCGTGATTTAGTCGGAAAGTAGGGTCCCAACATACCTCCCCTGAAAGCAACGCGGTCGTTCCATCCTAGTGATGAATCAATTTGAATCCCTGCATCAGCTAATACATCCAGGTCATTCACATCTGGGACATTTAACCAATGTTGTCTATTAATCACAATATTACAATTGACTATAGTCTCAAGATCACTTTTTTCTTTTTGAAATTTATTTTCAACAATAGAGTTTAAACTCCCATGAGAACCTATAGTCGAATTTGACTCCTTCAATATTTTAATTACTTTCCCGAACAGTTCGGAACGAATGTCATAAGATGGGTCTATAAAATACTCTCGCAAACGTTGCTTAAGGGAGTCAGATCTCACTGGGTTAGGTATAAAGACGACTGGATTTCCGTCATCACCGCAAAAATCGTTACTTATCTCTAAAATGTTTGAAATCGAGTCTAAATAATCTCCGCCAATTTGAGAAAATTTCCGATATCCTACTAAACGTTTTAACACCATTCGCTTCGTAGGATATATGTAATCTATATCATGGGATAACATAACTCTGAGGCCTTCGATCTTCTTCTTTAGTCCAACTGACTGACACAACTCATCAATCTTTTGCTCTACCATCGGAACCTCAAAAGACTTGCCAAGAGAATACCCTAAACCTTTTGATTTAATATCTGTATTAAACATGTCGAATAGACTTTCTCCTAATTCGATATTTGAATTAGCAAGCTCATCTACCTGGGCAAGATCACAATTGTATTTTAATAAAATATGGTTTTTGAGAAATTCTTCTGCGCTCATTACAAAAACCTCAATTCAATACCCCTCGATCGGCTCCAAGAATCTAAACACAGAGCAATCCAAATCCGATGGGCATAAACTTCGTCCAATGCAAAAGGTCTTTTCTTGGCGCTAAAATCTTTAAAAAAGCTAACGAATTTCTTTTTAGAGTCTTCTCCCTTAAAAATAGTTGAGGATTTAAGTCGTTCCTCAACAAAGTCACTTAGTTCATGCTTAAACCATAGGCGAAGAGGAGTAGGAAATCCGCGCTTTTTAGCTTGAAATATTTCTTCGGGTAGATAATTTTTAGCAACATCAATAAGCATATGCTTTAATCTACCTTTCGCCATTAGTTCTCGTGAATCTATTCTATCTACATAGTCCACAATTTCTTGACTCCACAATGGCATACGTGTCTCTAGCGACCATTTCATGCTAATATGGTCTTCAATGGTCAACAAGCCAGGCAGGTAAATTTCTTTATAGTAACTTTTTAGGTCGGCAACCTTGTCGAACGAGGCCGAAGAAAACAGCAGTTCATTATCTGTATCCTTAAAGTCATTTAAGCTTGGAGCAAAAGCCAATTTACCTGTCTTTAGATATTTCAAAACCGAATAAAAGAACCATATGGATGACTTAGAATTTAAACTCAAAAGTACTCTAAGTTTATCCAACAAACCAAATTGAGGCGAAAAAAAGTATGCCGACAAGAATAAAGGATATCCAAAGAACAACTCATCTCCGCCATGTCCCGATAAAACTACCTTGAAAGACTTCGAAACCTCACTGGCAACCACATACTGGGATAAGCTCCCCATTCCCATCCTCGGTTGATCTAGTTGATTTACCAAGTCATCAAAGTACTTTATAAAGTGATCTGGTCTAATTTCGACGGGCACGAGTTCAATATTTGCTTTTTTTGAGACTACTTCTGCGAGAGGCAGTTCAGAGTAATAAGGGTCTTCAGTATCAAAAAAACCCGTAAATGCAGTAATAGTTTGACCTAGCTCCTGCCTTGCCAAAACAGAAACAAGTGTCGAATCAATACCACCGGACATATATGTTGAAATTGGAACATCGCTTACCAAATGAGATCTTACTGAATCTAAAATGACATCTTCTAGACTACTTTCTTTTTTCTCCTTTGGTTTGTATTTAATTTTACCTTGAGAGGTTCTAATTATTTTACTTTTATCTATTTTAAACTTTACCCACCCACCCAGGGGAAGGGCCTTGATATTTTTAAAAAAAGTACACTCTGATCCGTAATTTTCAAACTCGACATAACTTTTAATGGTTGTCTGATCTAATTCAGTCTTATCCTCTGCATCCAAGTAAGATAAAATAAGTTTAATTTCAGATGCAAAAATTAACTTTTTTTCATCGTGAAAGAAGTAGAGTGGCTTTATTCCGAGGGTATCTCGAAACAACATTAATTCAGACGTCTCGTTATAAAAAAATGAACCAGCATACATTCCATGGCATTTATTCAGAAAATCTTCTTTTTCGCTCAGGAGGCCATTAAAGAGTACCTGAGAATCTGAAGTCGCTTGATGCTCTATATCTTTATAGTTATATATTTCACCATTAAAAACGAGCGACCCCGCCTCAGACTCCATAGGCTGATTAGCGTCTTCCGAAAGATCAATGATGGCCAACCGTGTGTGTCCTAGAACTAATTTTCCACCATCAATTTTAGTAACACCTCTAGAGTCCGGACCCCGATGTGATATAAGGTCAAGACGCTTTAAAACATCTTCTTCAGACAATTGGTTTTGGGATGAGAAATATCCAAATACGCCACACACTAAACGTCTCGTCTATGTTGATTCTCAAGAACTCTCACAATGTGCTTCAAGACCTCTTCTTGCTGCATTTTTAAAATTTGCAAGGTCGCTAAGGAAAAGAAAGTCTGTATCGAAAGTATCGTACCTAAACCTGCAATAAAAAAAGTATGTGGACTTTGATTGAATGAGCTCGACAAACCGATCCAAAGTTTTCTCCAAAAACCCTCATCTGTCTCTGGCCAAAAATTAAATACAGAAGATCCTATAACAACGTACTCATAGATACTCACTAAAAACAAAAGAGCAACCAAATACTTAAACAACCTAGTTGGTTTAATGAGCAAACCATAAAGTAGATGATTTTTAGCTGCACCCAACACCTTTAGATTGGTCTTTCTTCTCGGGCCGTCTTCCTTTTTCCAAACCAAGTCTCCTGGTACTTCGACAATTTTGCAACCTAGAATAGCCGCCTTACGTAAGACCTCGAGATGAAGTTCTTTACCTTCTTCGAAGAGGGGGAGCTCTCTAATTAACCCTCCTCGATACCCTCGAACAACACATGTTACAGTAGAAATCTTCTGAGAGAAAAAGCCAGTCAGTAACCAATTGGCAAATTTAGAAAGCAACAATCGATTAAAGGGAACATTTTGAGCTGTACCACCTTTCATGTAAGGGCTAACTACAACAATGTCTGTATTGGGAGAATTACTAAAAGCCTCAAGAATTCTATCAATGTGGTAGACCTCATAGGTAAGGTCGGCATCTAAAGTTATTACAATCCGACCTCGGGAGAGCTTATAACCTACTTTTAATGCAGCGCCTCTGCCCTTGTTGAACTCGAAACTATGTATTCTAAGCTGAGTATGCTCTAAAGCTAGCTTTTCTAATATCTCTTTAGTGCCATCAGTACTGCCATCATTCACCACCAAAAGCTCGTAAGTAACTCCTGGGTGCATATCCTCTAAATGACTTTTAATTCGGTGTAAGGACTTCTCGATATTATTCGATTCATTAAAACAAGGAACCAATATAGTAAGTCCTAAACCTTCAGTTACCTTTAATGTAGAGTCATTTATTGCTGTACTTTCCATTTTCAACAAAGCTATATTATCTCGATAAATTGCTCAAGATACTTCGTCAGGCGGCACCCTAATTGGGGTCTTATGCGCAGCATTAGGAGGGGCTATGAATCCAAACTCAGAATACTCGATTGATAGAGATCTGGAAAAGTGGAAAGCATATGCAAAGGAGATCCATAGCCGAAATATCGTAAAATCAGGAAGCGATGAAACCTTCTATACGTTCGCCCAATCCTCTGCTGAACGAGGTAGTCATAGCTGGATCGCAAACCTTCCGCTAAATAGAGACAAAGTCTTAGAAATTGGTGCTGGAGGGGGAGAACATATTGAGTTTGAAAAGGGCAAAATGAACCTTAAGAACTACACGGCCCTCGATATTGACAAAAATTTCTTGAACATTATTAGTCAGCGCTACCCAGATGTGGACTTAGTAGAGTCCAAAGCAGATAAGACCCCCTTTGAGGACTCTACCTTTACTACGATAATTGCTCACGGCGTTCTAGAGCATATCTCAAGCCTAGATAGCACACTCCAAGAAGTATCGAGAATATTGAAAGATGACGGTAAATTTGTAGTATTAGTGCCAGCAAATGGAAATTTCACAATAAATCTATTTAAACTTTTGGTGACTTACCCTAGCCTTAAAATTCGAGGTATCAAACGACCGTCTTATATTTGGCATTTCGAAAACGCTAATTCTTTGACCCGAATTCAGGTCTACCTTGAAAAGAACTTTTTAATAGAGAAAACGGTTAGCCTCCCTTTTAAAGCACTACCTAGATTTCTTTCTCCATTGATTGGCTATGTTTGTTCAAAAAAATGATAAAATTTCATAGACCAACCATCAAAATTAATACTGCGATTCATTTTTTTATTCATCTGCTAATTTTAGCTCTTGGTATTGGATTATATGGACTTAGATTCGACGTGGTCAAAATCAGTACTTTACAATGGATTTTATTGATCCTTACCTCATCTACTTCGATTGTACTAACAAGTTCATTAAGATTAAGTACTAAGAGAGTGCTGGTCATTTTTTTTCTAAGTTTCTTAGTAGAAGTTGCGATTCTCGATACTACCTTTCAAAGAAGAATACTTTTGCTATCGTTTTGCTTGCCTTTAATTTCATTTTTCAGGTCCAAAATCTGGAAGGCATATAAAAAAATCCCCAATCAGTTTACTCCGATAAAACTAATAGTATTGGGGAATATCACGACTTTTATTTTTTTAGTTCATCTCCCCCCTTTCTACGGGGGCATCGCAGGATGGGAGGCAGCATACAAAGACCCGCTAGTTTACCTAAGTGGAATAAAAATATACAACAAAGAAGGGGATTCAGTCTGGTATTCGAATGGCATTACCTCACCCTTAAATTTTCCATATAGACTCTATTTTGAGCACAGATATGACAGTAAAAAACTAGAAACTTATATCAAGCTTCTGTTTGATATATACAAGAGGTCCTACAAACATCTTAAGTCCGGATTCTTTCCATCTCAATATTTGCTTAAAGAGTTTGCCTACCCCGGCCATAATCCTTACTCAATCGAACCTTATAACAGGTTCCCCCCTAGTCAGGTGACCTTAATGACCTTTGAAACGATCGGGTTTGATCTTAAATCTAAAAAAAAGAAAGTACACAACATTGATTGGAAATACGACCTCAGCACTAGATCCTGGGAAAAGAGGTTCAATTGATTTCCTCACTTAAAACTTATCTATTCGAAGTAAAATCAATATTTTCTCCGATTTCCGAGCTTAGACTTCATTACATCAGAATTTTTATTTGCCTGTTCTTTGTTTACAAAATACTCAGTAGAGACTTTTCAGTATTTGAATTATTCGAAAAATCCAATTTGAGTCTCTACCCAAAAGATATGTATCCAATGGATCGAGCTTTTTATCTGTTTACTCCAGATTTTCTAACTGATTTGGTGACTTTTCATTGGATTCACTGGTTTGTACCTATCAAAAACGAAGCATGGATTAACTTTGCACAATATGCCACGGTCATATTTCTGATTTTATTTGCGATTGTTGGACCAGGCCCTAGAAGATCTTTTGGAGTAATTTCGATCAGTCTTATTTTTTACCTTTGGGGGTTTTTGTGGAAAAATGGCCAAGACATAGACGCAATTTTTATCCCCATGCAAATTGTACTTCTGCTCGCAGTTTCCCACCCTAAGAATACTAGTCTCTTGATAACTTCGAATTATTCTAGAGAGTCAAAAGATGGAGGAGTTATCATTGGCTCGATTGTAATAATCTTTGTATGTTATTACTTTGGTTCGGGACTGAATAAACTCATAGATGTACCTGTCCATCGCTGGTTCTCCTATGAGCTTTCGCAAGAAATCTTAAGAGCTAGAGTTAGGTCTGACTTGGGATATTTCGTTCAGGCTCCTAAGTTTTTCTCATTCATGACTACCGTCCCCTGGACAGATTCCATTTTAGTACCTATTACTTATCTTTCTCATTTGTCGATGCCACTAATACTTGTCCACAGAAAGTGGGTTGTAAAAGCATCTGTATTTTACATTTCCTTCCACTTGATGACTTGGAGCATAGGAATTCTGTTTTTTGGAATGATATTAATGTGGCTTGTATTCCTACCTATTGATCGATTAGTCTTCGGGAAGAAATTTGTAATATAATGAATGCAATAAGTAGTAAATTGAAAACATATTCTAATTTATCTTATTTTCTTATTTTGGTTCCGATTAGTTACGGGATCTACCAAAGATTAAACCAGCTTTTGGATTCTATCGCTCTCTCTGGATTTTCACCAATTGCCTATGTCTATCGATCAATTCATGCTGAAAATTTTTTACGCGACATAGAAGCTGGTGTCCAACTTTTCGACAAATCTTTCATAATGAAGCTCTACGTTTTGGCTTTTGAATATTTTGATATCACACCCGAAGTTTTAATTTTTATTTTTATCTTTCTAGAATTGATCGTTTCATCTCTTGTCATAATTTTTCTTTGCAGGAGTGTTGCTAAAACCTCATCCCCTCTTTTCGCAGTTACATGCACACTCTTCTTCGTTTTCTCAAATATAAGAAATTTAGACTTAGCTCGTTTTGGATTTCTTTATATCGGTCAATTTTATATTTTTGCTGATTCTGCAAGATTATTAGCATTTGCCTTTTTATTTAATAACAGAATCAAATCAAGCTACATATTTGCAGTAATTTCATTCGCAATCCATCCATCGATAGGATTAATCAGCCTCCTATGCATTAGCTCTACGCATCTTCTTTTTTCTATTAAGGATAGAACTTTAATATCCTTTTCTATTATTAATGTACTAACTTTAGCTTCATGTGCCCTTTGGACCTTCTTCAATTTTGATAAGTCTTCCCTCGGTGGGTCTTCCATTCCTACAGACTCCTGGGTTGCACTTTCTAGACTATTTAATTTTCATTGGTATCCGGTAGATATGGGAATGTTTTCAAAGTATCATTACGAACGCTTCTTCCCCATTTGTACCCTATTGATGATATCGTGCTTGATTTGGAAGAAGAGTTTGCTTTCACCTCGAGTTAAACAAACTATCTTCTCAATTTTTTGTATCACTATTCCGCTTTCGATTTTTGGCGTTATTTTCTCTGAACTTTCAACAAGTCCGTTTCTACATAAACTCTCACTCCATAGAAGTTCCGATTTAACAATTACGTTTGCGGCCCTATTCATTTTATCTTTTGTAATGGAAAAAGACTCCAGTAGGCATTTGATTGTAAAGCTTATTTGTTTCTCGGGACTTGTTCAGGCCTTTTTCTCACCTAGTTCTCCACCGATTTTATATCCTGGATTAATTTTGATTTATGAAATCTTGAGAAATAAAGAACGACCATCTACTTATGAAATAAAAGTTAAATTAATGATACTTTGTGCTTTAGCATCATTTGTTTTGATTTATCTTGTTATATACGGATTTCAAAATATTTTTAGCCCGGCTTACTCTGGTAATATCTACATCGCTGGCGTTTTGCTAGGCTTGACCTCTATATATAGCTTAAGGCCTACGATCTTCGTTAACTTGAGAATTATCGTGGTTTTGGTTGCAATGATGAGCTCTATCAATTGGATAAAATCATCTGAGCTAATTGATTCTTATCTAAAAAAAGCAGGAGATTATAGAGCGACCCAGGTATGGGCAAAGGAAAATACCCCTTTCAACTCACTCTTCGCGCCAGACCCTACTATCTTTTATGGCTGGAGAGACTTCTCGCATAGAAGCTCTTTTGGAAATATTCGAGAATGGTTACATACTAATTGGTTATATAATTCAAATTTTGGACTCTACAAAGAAGGACTTCGAAGAGCGAAGGCTCTTGGTATTGATTACACGGAATTTTTAGGTAGATCACCTTCTAATCAGGGCTATTTTGAGATGCTACCAATTTTAAGAAAACGATTCTATAATTTTGATTCAAAACTTCATTGCGATTTAAAAAACGAGTTCAATATACAGTATTTTGTATTCGATAAAGAACATCTAAATGACTCCAAGCCTCCAGTAAAGATCTTTGAAAATAGGCATTTCTTCATAGTTGAATCGAATAAATTTGTTAAGTGTTCGAACTAGCGCTTTTTTAATGTTGCGTAAATCATCAGACCCATTTTCTTATCTAGAAACCTGTGAGCAAACTTAGGCATTCTCAAAGGTAGCGCTCTAGCGGGAAAAAAATGTAAGTATGTCTCTTCAACCCGAAAGTACTTCTCGAGTAATTCTCGATAGTCGGTCTCAGTAAATGCTATACCATAGGGGTTTTTACCACCATCATACTTTCGAACTATTTCACTTACATCGTTTGAAGCTGCCATCTCATGTCGCTGCCTACCTTTTAAATCGATAAACTTACCAAAAAAACGAGAAATTGGACCAAGAGCTGACCAGATCTTAAGAACAGACCCATGATAGTAAACAGAAACAGATGCAGTTCCTCCAGGTGTCAAAACCCTACTAATCTCCTGCAAACACTTCTCATACTCAGGTGTGTGATGTATAACACCCTGACAATTCACATGTTCAAATGAACCATCTTTAAAACTCATATTTGCAGCATTCTCCCTGAAGAGATTTTTATGGTCGAATCCAAAAGTTTTACAACGAATTTCTGTGAGCCGAAGTGCATTTTCTGTGAGGTCAGCCGATGTGACACTAAACCCACGACGCAAAAACTCAACCGTCCAGAAGCCAATTCCACAACCCAGATCTAAAACAGACTTTGAAGTATCTTTTGGGAAGATTCTTTCATCGATACGTCCGGCAAAGCAATCATCTATTACAGTATGAGCGTGACTTTCAAAAAAATCTTTACTTCCTACTTCAGAGTTAGACTCATCAGTCCATAGAGGATTCTCCTCCCAAAACGATCTAATTTCCTGAATCTGCGGCTCTGTGTTCATTGACTATCCTAAGTATTTCAAATAAAGAAGTTCAGGTAAAACACCCATATCACAAGCAACCTTTATCGGGTACTTAAGCATTTTCATCATCGGGTAGTAACTCGGATAATCCAAAAATGACTTCGGAGGACGACTATACCACTCATCCCATTCTTGACGACTAATTTCGAACTTTGAAATAGTGTAGTCGATCAACTCTGGGTCGTACTCATACGGGTGAGACTCTAAATACTTTAAAGCCTCTTCTCTTGTTTTTTGTCCTGATCTAATTAGCGCAGAAAACTCAGTTTTTCTTTTATCTATATTAAACTTTTTCGGGAGCAGGTAAGATTGAATAAACTTGGTGTAGTAGGACTCATGATGATGCCCACCGTAGTATTCCCAACCACACTCTTGCTTTATTACTTTATCCACATGCTCTTGATCGTATTCAGAATAATTTAGAATCGGAACAACTTTTATACCCTTATAAAAGGTATAGTAAATAAGGTCAGGAATTGTAAAGTTCTTAAAATCTTTGAGCGGCCTATTGCCGAATTGCTTATGTATTGCGTTTATATACTTACCATCGATATAGGTCCAACCAATAGGGGCCACACCTTCGGTTCTAAATGAGTGACCATTGAGAACATATTTTATATTCTCTTTACCCGCGATTAAATGTAGAACCCTGTGAATCGCTACATCCGTTGGAACCTCAACATCAGGTACACTCGCCTTTAAAAAAGAGATTTGTAAATCCCTAAACTCTTCCCAGTCAGCAACTATAGTTTCGAGATCGATATTTAATTTCTGAGTCGCGTTTTGAATATTAGTCACTGCCGTCTCGGAGTTCCAACCATTATCAAAATGTACTGCTAAAGGCCTCAAACCCAATTGTTTGGCGGTGTACATAGTCCAAGTACTATCTCTCCCACCACTTGTACCAACGACACAGTCGTAGTCCTTGCCCTTGCCGGCTTGTCTGATTTTATCGACAAGTTTCTCTAGGGTTTCCTGACGAACTTTTTCATTATGTATGGGGTATTTAGCTTCAAGGATGTCATGGATGTGACAAAACTGACAGACACCTTTTTCGTCAAACCTAATCTCAGGAATTGAAGTGTCCATTACACAACGAGTACACGTTTGCTCTTCGAAATTTTTTTGTAAATGAGAACGATAGCTCTTTCTAGAGAGAGTATTCGTAGATTCTCTTATAACTTCCATCCTCTAACTCCTCTTCGACGACTAAGTTACTTATCGTCACCTTTGGTTTTTCTCGTCTTATTGGGTCGCCTTTTGGTCCAATAGCAATGCGAGTCGAATTAAACTGTTTTGGATCTAATTTTCCTTCTTCAATGAATCTTCTCAACCCAGACATTGTCTCAAAAGTGAATGTACCAAAGTTTTCATCAAGGAATAAATCATGTATGTAGAAATTTTTATCTTCCTTTGAATCATAAAGTCCAAGTTGAACTTGCCCAGTACCCTTTATTTTACCCCTAACGCGGTAATTCTTGTCAGTCCGAAAATCAATCCGTGGACTGTACAAAAATGACTTTCTACCGTCGACAATCTTCAAGTAAATGCCCATATCTGATTGCCCCCATCTTATATTTTCAGGAACTTGCCAGTGGGCCTGTGCTCTCCAACCTTGGAGTTCTGCATCCCAGGACTCAGTCCGCCTATTTGAATAGCGCTCTTGAGTGTTAAAGAGCTTAAAGGACTTAAGCTGAATTTCTGACTTTCCAACTGAAGAGACCGCGACTCTGAATTCTTTTGTAGATGGTATAGGAGCCAATTGAAACAATACATCTCTCTTTTTAGAAACAGTCCCTTCCCAAATTAAACTATAGCGATTTAATCCCGTCTTAGTAAATTCAATTAAATAAACTCTAGATAATCCATTTCCCTCAATGGAGAACTCCCCACTATGGATCATTCCCCCTTCAATCGAGAATTCATTCGAAAAAGCCTGACTTGGTACTGAATTTATCAGGCCCTTCCCACTGTATCGAAACAGTTCAACTCGATTACTGAGGCTTCGATTATCCGTAGAATTAAAATTTGTGCTTAAATAATTATCTTTAGAGCCCTTGTAGTAATCGACATTTGAAAACTCAGTCCAAACAACAGAATTCACACCTTCATTCCACTCAAATACTAATAACTGATTGTCATTGTTACCAGTCTGAGATTCATCTAATAGTTGGAAGATGCGGTAACCGTACTCATCCAGCAGAAGTTTCGCAAACGCAGAGTTGCCAACTAACTTAGAAACCACTGAATTATAGAAAGCCGGTTCCGCGTAACCGGGAGTCGCTATATGTGTGACCCCCTGCTCTTTTAAGTAATCAAAGGCCCTATCCACCGATTGAATTGAATAGAGTTCTTTAATTTTAGGGTCTAAATGGCTGACAAACTCTCGCTGACCGTAATAGGAGAAATCACTCTGCCTGAAGTTAAGAATCTTAGCATCCTTAGCAGTTTCATCTTTAACGAAGAGAACTGAGCGATAAATTCCGGAACGGTAGGAATACAGCTTCTCAAGGTCTGAATCAAAAAGTGTCAACGGAGACAATCTCGCAGAATAGGTTTCATAGGCAGTTCGATAACTGGGTAAATAACAAAGATAAGCCAAAACTAATACGATTAGCCCCTTGAGAACCCGAGACCTGGGCTGCCAATTAAACTTAGAAAATAGAGCTCCAGCGATGAGAATAATGCTCAAGGAAACAAAAGGCTGAGATGTCATCATATACCTATCATTTTTGATGAGAGCATCTGTACCAATTATAGTACTCAATACTGCTCCAAAGAGATAACCAACTACGACAAGTATACTCAGCGAAAGTAAATCAAGTTTAAAATTTAACCAAGACTTAATCCGACTGGATTTTCTAAGAATGAAAAAAAGTCCAGACAAAAACATTAGTAGGAATGCCCAGTAACTGTAGCCAAATGATTCAGTCTTAGTAAAACCTTTTAAAGCTCCTCGTACCACCCTTTGAAATGGCTCGCCGATTTCACGGGTTACCCTGAAATAATCCTTATACCCAAGCTCCTTCAATTCATATACGGGAACAGCACCGGCGTCAGCAACGACAGACCCAAAGTTGCGGATGTTATCTACATACTGTGGGATAACGAAAATGAGTCCCGCAAATAGCGCCGGCACCACAAAAACGAGTGAATTGCGAATTTTCAAAAACCAAAGAAGTAAACATAAGCCCAGAATAATGGGTATAATTAATATTCCGATGGAATGTGTATAGAGAGCGAATCCAACTCCAAACGTAAATAGCCCTGCCAATGCAAAACTGGGGTTTTGGAGTAACTTCCAAAATAAAACTATCGCAACTAGAAAGCCATGAATTCGAATGGGATCTATGTGAGAAATAGACGCTTGAGCGTAATACATCGGAATGGATATGAGAAAATGAACTCCAATAGCCCTCAACCAGATTGGAAGCCCTCTGGTTAAACTAAAAATAAGAAGAACCGAATAAAGGCTAAATGTTGGTGCGACAAATTTAATCCAACCGGCATACTCGGTCGAACCTTGAATAAAATAGTTCCAAACTAACAAAAGCACATAACCCATGGGATGGGACCACGGCCCATAATAGCCATTAGCTTGGTCAGAATTAAGAATGGGATAGGCGTCGCTACTTTTTAAATCAGCGAGAATTCGCGCCGTTTGCGCATATTCAAGAGGGTCGTTCCCCGTCATCGGAAAAGCCATATTCGCAAAGTACAGAAGTGAAACCACCAAAATGACACTCGCGATTGCCAACCGATCGAGCCATGATGACGGCCAAAGAGAACGGATATCCTGAAAAAATGAAGTTAAAAGTTGAGAGAACTGCCCAAGCTCTTTGTTAAAGAATACAGGTAGCATCAGAAGGGCAGAGGATACTACGATGAGGTAGAAGTTTTGAGGAAGCCCAGGCACAATCGCAAGAGACAGATTGAGCAAGAGCGATACAACAAATGGCCCTAGCCCCATCAAAATCCATAAAAACTGATAGGCATCTTCAGTATTTTGAAATTTAACAATTCGAAGGCAAGGAAGTAACAATAAAATCGGAGTCAAAAAATAAGTAAAAAAGATCAATAGGATCTGAATAAGAAGATCTAACATTTTCTTGAAGTCCCTTTAAACCCGTAAAACTAGCATCTCGAGGCAAAATACTCAAAATTCAAGATGCATACGCAGAGCGAAAAGTGTTATTACTAGCTGTATTAAACCTGAACTAGTTTGTATAGGAAAAGTATATAAATGGTAGCAATCGTAGACTACGGCTTAGGCAATTTGGCTTCACTGCGTAATCTGTTTGATCGCCTCAAATTGGAGAGTTCAATCTCCTCAGATCGAGAAATCATCCAAAAAGCAAAGTATATTATTTTGCCAGGTGTCGGCCATTTCGCCCACGGAATGAAAAATTTAGGGGAACTTGGTCTCATAGAAACTCTCAACGAAGAGGTTTTGCAGAAGAAAAAGCCAACCCTGGGGATATGTTTAGGCATGCAGCTTATGACAAGGGGCAGCGAGGAGGGCCAATGCGAGGGCCTTGGCTGGTTCAATGCCGATACAAAGAGATTTAAATTCGATGCAAAGCAATCGAGATTAAGGGTCCCTCATGTTGGTTTCAATAATGTTGATGGGGATGACAAGATATTCAGCCGAAATTCGTCAAACCCTTACTTTTACTTTACCCACTCATACTGCGTCCAATCCGACTCTCCTGAAGAGATCGCTGGTGAAACTTTTCACGGTGTAAAATTCGTATCTGCTCTCAGAAAGGAAAACATTTGGGGAACTCAGTTTCACCCAGAAAAAAGCCATCGTGAAGGAATAGCTCTTATTAGCGAATTTTTGGAGTTAAAAAATGCTGAGAACTAGAGTCATGCCCACCCTTTTAATTAAAGGAAACGGACTGTACAAAGGAATACAATTTAAAAACCATCGGTATGTCGGAGACCCGATGAATGCAATCCGAATTTACGCGACAAAGGAAGTCGATGAACTCGTTCTTCTAGATATTGAAGCACGTAAGAATGGAAAGTGTATTGACCCCGATATCGTTCAAAGGGTCGCCAAAGAAACTATGATGCCACTTACAGTCGGTGGTGGTATTACGACCTTGGATCAAGCTAAAGCATTGTTTAATGCGGGGGCTGAAAAGGTTTCACTGAATAGTGTAGCTTTCGATAGTCCAAATTTAATAAGTGAAATTGCAAATATTTACGGAAATCAAAGTATCGTGGTTTCAATGGATTTAAAGAAAAACCTATTTGGTAAGTATCAACTTTACAGCGAAAGCGGCTTAAAAAAACAAAAAGTAAACTTAGTTGATCATGCGAAAGCCATGGAATCTCTTGGTGCGGGGGAACTCCTAGTAACCTCGATGGACCAAGAAGGGACTATGCAGGGATTCGACATTCAATTGACCTCAATGATTTCAGAGGCCGTTTCTATTCCTGTTATCGCCTCTGGTGGAGCAGGAAGCATTGAGCACATGGCTCAAGTTGTCCATGACGGTCATGCTGACGCCGTTGCAGTCGGCAGTTTTTTCGTATTTCACGGCAAACGGAGAGCGGTTCTTATTAACTTCCCTCTTCAATCTGAGCTACAAAAAGCTTTCCATCCGAACGAAAGACATTCGAATTGAAAAAATCCATAGCCATCATAGTTAGCTTGTTACTTGTCGTTTGGTGTGGATACTTCACTTATGAAAACCGCGAACAATTTTACCCAATCCTTGAACTGAAGGCATATTGGATTACCTCACTTGTTCTCGTTTCATTCTTTTACATTTGGGCCCAAGGTTTAATACTTAAATATGTCTTAGAGCCCTACAAGATCAAACTCAAGTTTAAGGAATGGTTCGGGATTTTGGTTGTAACGTTATTTGGTAACTACATATTTCCTTTTGCAGGAATTGGCTTTAGAGCCACCTACCTTAAAAAAAATCATAATTTACAAGTCGGCGACTTTATTGCGTCGACCGTCGCGATTTATTGGTGGGAATTTTTGATTTTTGCCTTCGGGGGGATCGTTGGGCTATCACTTTTACAAACTGATACTACCGTCGATAAATGGGTGCTTCTTCCAGTTTTAGTTAGTGGGATCACTTTTCTTTTTATTATTTACTTTCTCAAGTTTCGCTTTCCCTTAATCGGTCCCAAAAAAATGATCATTAAAGTAAATTCGATGCTTGAGTCTTGGGATGGGATTAAAAAAGATCGAGCTATGATGAGTAAAGTGGGATTGTCCACCACTCTCGTCTTTGTCCTCTACACAATTATGTTCGCTATAGCCTACGAGGCTTTTGGATTTATTGTCCCGATAGCCGGAAACATGATTGTTGCTTGCCTCAGTGATTATTCCTTTTTTATTCGTTTAGCTCCCGCTGCTTTCGGGTCCTACGAGGCGAGTATAGTTTACTCTTCTCAACTCTATAATCTGACTCTTGCGGAAGGCTTGATGGTTGCGGGATTAGTTCGAGTCGCAATGATGATCTGCTACTTTTCTCTGGGACCCATTTATAGCTATGTTCTGCTGGGCACCTTTTCTAAAAAAGCTCTCTCTGAGGCAACTAAAGCAGCGACCTAAACCTAATGGCTTAAAAAAGTGACTTCAATACTTCACAAAACTAAATCGATGAAGCGCTGAGGTTTTACTAGTAACTTGTCTTGCGATTTAAGTGCCTATTTGATTCCATATCAAACCAAAACGCGAAGAAAATACTTTGCAGGCCAAAACCAAACGAAAATAATAGCGCCAGCGTTGTTAACTCAGGGGCGTATCCCAGCTGAATCCACATGTATATGAGTCGCGAAAAGAAACCCACAGTGGCAAAAAAGAATATAAATCCCATTCCGTAAAACAATACGAGTGGGTGAAAATCTCGAATGATGTATTTTTCTTTCATTCTCCAAAAGAAAAGTTTTACGAGAAGCCAGCCAATCGTAAATACAGCTTTTTTAATATTGAGCTTTGATTGCTCGCCAACATTATAGACGGGCTCTGTGATGACATCTTTGACCCTAAAACGGTAAACATTGAGCTTTACCAAAAGGTCATTGGGCTGCCCGTACCTTTTATACATGGTTTGCCAATCAATGGCCTTGAGGGCCTTTTTATTGATTGCTGTATAGCCAGTTTGCGAGTCAGCAATATGCCAGTAACCAGAGGCAATTTTAGTCAGCAACGAGAGCATTGAGTTTCCGAAATAGCGAACTCGTGGAATCTTTTTATAGGCCTCTCCTGAATGGAGGCGGTTGGCTTTTGAGTAATCGCATTCATCCTCAACAACCGGGTCCATAATTCGCGGAAGGTCGATCGGGTCCATCTGTCCGTCACC
>JAUHWN010000031.1 GCA_030424665.1 Bdellovibrionia bacterium
TACCGAGTACGTCTTGCTGCCATGCTTTTAAAGGGGCGTAATGCATTAAAAATAGAAGAACATCTCTTTCTGGCTGATTTGGAAACTTTAGCTCCTGAATCGCCTCTTGTTCAGCTGTTTTCTTCTGCATCTGCTCAATAAAGTCAGGTGGATTTATGTATTCATCAAGATATTCACGTTCCTGATCGACCGGAAGTAGATAGGCACTCTTTTTTTGCCTCTCTTCTTCTGCCTTAAGTTCCGCTTGGGTTTCTTTTTTTATGTATGGACTGTAGCGATCAATGAGGTTTTCGATGCTCAAACAAGCATCAATAAAATCCTCAACCGTTTCGCGACCAAAACGATCGATGTAACGGCGAATTCGCGTCGAATGGTTCGCCATGACGTCCATCATTTTACGGTTCGTGTGAGTGAACCATTGATTGTTTTTGAAAAAATCCACATGACCAAACACATGAGCAATCACTAATTTATGATCGACCAGTCGGTTTCCTTCTAATAAATAGGCATAGGATGGATCTGTATTGATAACCATTTCGTAGATTTTTGAAAGCCCGTACTCATAACCCTTCGATAGAGATTCGTACTCCATCCCAAAGCGCCAATGGGGGTAACGCACTGGAAAGCCACCGTAGGCGGCAAGCTGATTCATTTGATCATAGGTAACTATTTCGAAAATAGTATCGAAAAAATCGAGCCCGTATCCACTGGCCATTTTTTCTATTTTTGCTCGCCATCGCTCTAACTCGAGAGAGATATTTGCCATCTACTTGCCTTTTCCAAGAAAATCTTTGATTGAATCGAGGATTTTATCTCTATTTTCGATTTTACTGATTACCAGTCGCTCATCGTCCGGAAATTCTCGTTGTAGGTCTTTAAGAAACTGACCACTTCCGTATTTACTCTCAACTTGTCCG
The DNA here is from genome assembly GCA_030424665.1 of Bdellovibrionia bacterium. Classification (GTDB taxonomy): domain Bacteria; phylum Bdellovibrionota; class Bdellovibrionia; order Bdellovibrionales; family JAGQZY01; genus JAUHWN01. The sequence goes on from JAUHWN010000031.1 coordinate 918, forward strand.
TACCCAAACATATTACTATTTGGCAGCATAAAGTCTTTAAGAATCTTCATGCACAAGCGAGTGTCTTCTCCACTCCAGTTATCTCCATCACTAAAATGAAACGGATAAATATTCCATTCGTTCACAGGGTACTCGGACTCAATAATATCTTTACACAATCGATAGGCAGAACTGATCAAAGTTCCGCCCGATTCACTGGTTTTAAAGAAAGTATCTTCATCTACCTCGCGAGCAGCCGCATCGTGAATGATAAATCGTGTTTCTAAGCCCTTATAGTGTTTCTTGAGCCAAGTATTTATCCAGAAGCTCTCAAGACGAACAATTTCTTTTTGCTCATCCCCCATGGATCCCGAGACATCCATCATATAAATGACAACGGCATTAGCCTGGGGAACAGCACTGGTTCTAAAGGAACGATAGCGGAAGTCATTTCTAATAGGAACAATTACTGGATTGTTCTTATCGTATGACCCAGAAACAATATATCTCTTTAATGCACGCTTATAGGATGACTTGAAATGCCGTAAAGAATCGGGCCCAACCGGAGAAAGGCCTGAGTATTTATTCTTATTAACATTAAGCTTTGTCCCTTTAGGCTGAATGCGTGGAAGTTCTAGCTCTTCACCAAGAATTTCAGCGAGTTCTTCGAGACTCACTTCCGTTTCTAAAACATGTTGGCCCTCTTGGTTTCCAGCTTCTCCAGTGCCGTCTTGTGGTTCACCTGCAACTGCTTCACCTTCTTGACCGTCCCCTTGACCAACGCCACCGCGTTGCTTGGGTCCATATTTAAAACGCGGAAGATCGATAGAGGGTACGGGAATTTTAACGTACTCATCTTCTCGCTTACCAATCATCTCACCATGTTTTACGTACTCCTTAAAGTGACGTTTTATACGGCCCCTGATGATATCCCTAAATCGATTATGGTCTTCTCTAATTGACATTAATTACTCTTTACATCTCCACGAGCAAAAATACTCGCCACATAGTGGAGAACATCAGTTGCTGAAATTTCATCGTACCCAAAGTCTTTGATAAGTCGGGTTTTAACGATATCGATTTTCTCTTGAGTTTCCTTATCTGCCGTTGAAGAAACCAGAGAGGTTAGCTTGATGCTATCTTTTTGATCTTCAAACAACTTTAACTCGAGAGCTTTATGGAGTCTTTCATTAGTTCTGTAATCAAACTTCTTTCCATCTAAAGAAAGAGCACCAATGTAATTCATAATTTCACGACGGAAATCATCTTTTCTCGACTCTGGAATCTCGATCTTCTCTTCAATCGATCGCATGAGTCTTTCATTTGGCTCTTCATCTTGCCCGGTAAAAGCATTACGCACTTTTTCCTTTTGTGTATAAGCCTTAACGTTGTCGATGTAATTTGAACAAAGCCTTTGCAATGCGCCTTCATCTGCAGAAATAGCTCTTTGCACTTCTGCCTTAATAATTTCCTCGTACTCTTGTCGCACAACGCTCATTAATTCTTTCCACTCGGTCTTAAGTTCATCATTTGAAATCAATGAGTGCCCCTTCAAACCATTTTCTAATTCATTCATAACCATGAACGGGTTTAGTGACCCCTTGTTATTTTGCTGAGCATTGACGAGAGCGTTTGAAAGCTTATCTTGAACGTATCGAGGAGAAATCCCCTCCATTCCCTCGCGAATTGTTTCTTTACGTAACTCTTTAATATTGTCTTCTGTATAATTAGGAAGCGATTGCCCATTATAGAGTTTTAGCTTTTGCAATCTCGTGAGGTTTGCTTTTTTCGGCTTTTCAAGGCGAGTTAGAATCGCCCACATAGCAGCCATTTTGATCGTGTGTGGTGCAATGCTCACACCACGAAGTTTTTTGTTATTAAAATCTTTCTTATAAATTCGAACTTCTTGCTTGAGCTTAGTAATGTACGGAATATCAATTTTCACCGTACGATCCCTAAGCGCTTCCATAAATTCGTTATCTTGAAGCTTGCGATACTCGGGCTCATTTGTATGACCAATAATCACTTCATCAATGTGAGTTTGGGCAAATTTCTTTGGCTTCACTGTATGTTCTTGTGAAGCACCAAGCAGGTCGTACAAGAAAGCGACATCAAGTTTTAAAACCTCGACAAACTCTATCATCCCTCTGTTTGCGATATTAAACTCACCATCGAAGTTAAAGGCACGAGGATCAGAGTCAGAACCGTATTCCGCAATCTTTCGATAGTTAATATCTCCGGTAAGCTCAGTACTATCTTGGTTCTTTTCATCTTTTGGCTGGAAGGTACCGATACCAATTCGATCGGCCTCAGAAAGCACAAGTCGTTTTACCCGAACATGCGACAATACTTTATCAAGCTCACCATTATAAATCTCCATGAGGCGTCTAAAGATATATCGACTGGCAGGAGAAAGTTGCCCGCTAATGCTGACACGATAGTCATCGTCCTGCCCTCTATTAAGCTCGTCGATAATTTTATTTCTTAAGTCTTTTGGAATGAGCAAGAGCGGTTCTTCGTGCATCGGAGTTGGGAAAACCTTTTGGTTTCCGAATACCTCAGGATATTGTCCTTTTTCATCGACCCACTCAAAGGTATAAAGGGCACCATCATCTGTTTTTGAATATTGCTCTAAACCTGATTTTAAGCGGCGACAAATCGTAGATTTTGCACTTCCCACCGGACCGTGAAGGAGTATGACACGTTTTTCAGTTCCATAACCGAGGGCTGCTGACCTTAAGACATTCACGAGTTTCATGAGCGATATATCAATTCCAAAAACAGCGTCTTTGCCGCCGTTTTCTACATCATTGAAAAACTTGTAGTGAACTATCTTCTTTTTAACATCGATGTACTCTTCCGTTCCAGCTTGCACAACCATGTCGTACATTCTTTGAAAAGCATTTCGAGTTACTTTCGGATTTTTCTTAACGATCGCCAGGTAATCATCAAAACCGCCTGACCAGTTGAGCTCTTTAAAACTCTGTGCACCTTTCCATTCGGAAAGCATTGATTGAAGATTGATATCCGATCCGCTCATAATTCACTCCTTGAATGGGCACTTAACAAAACAAGCCCGACAGTTAATTATGCCGAATCACAAACAATTTCTCAACTTGTACACTAAAAACTTACTGCTCTGTGACCAGTAGGTCTAGGTGGCCAAAGTTTTACTTATTGAACCTATTTGAGACGATAAACTTTGTAGCCCTTAGGGGGATTTAAACGGAAAGACACTTTCTTGTTCTGGACCTTAGGCCGAACGAGCTGCAAGTTTAAAGTTATATCTGCTCTCTCACTAGAAACCTTGATGACTCTTTTATTACCTTCGCGCTTCAGCCAAACAATTTCTAATGGTCGAGATAAATTTTTGCAGGTTTTTAAATATTTTTGCCCATCAAATACGCATTCCCACTCTGATTCATCAGGAGGAACATCAAAGAGAAAAGCATTAAAAACCCTTGGATTCAGTGGGACCTTTACTAAGGCATTCATCATTTCTGGACCCGTTGGACCTTTATAAAACTTCTTCTCCCGAGCTAAAAGATATCTCGTCTTACCTTTATTCATTACAAAAGTCGCAAGGTGAATTCCAAGAGAAGTGGCTGTCACATCCATCCGAAGATGACTTGTTCGAATGGCACTGAGATCCATTCTTAAATAATTATTAGACTTCTTTTTCTTATCCCTCACCATAGCCTTTGCCGACCACTCGCCTTCGTCTAGCTCACTAGTTTTATAGACTCGATCTGGCAAGGTCTGACAGGCAGTGAAATATCCAATGGATAGGACGAGCAATAGAAGGCGATAAAAGAGTATCATAGGGTTTCGTTTTACTGGAGACATAGGCCTAAGCCTATCAACTGCATCAGCTCAGGTCATGTAAAAATCGGGAAGCTTCGCTACTGAGAAGCTGGCATTCGACCCATTCCGCGACCCATAATTTGAGGATCAATGGTGTTCTGCACTCGCTTGAGTTTCTCCTGGATTTTCACCAGTTTAATAGAGTCATTTTCGAGCTGTGCAGCACGCTGGTACATGAGAATGGCTTGTTCGCGCATTTGGTACTTGAAATAGGCATCACCAAGGTGTTCCGCGATAATGGCCTCATCCTTTTGCAATTCATGGGCTGTTTCAAGGGTCTGGATAGCCCCTTTGGTATCTCCCCGTTTAAATTGAATCCAACCAAGAGTATCGAGAATGTAGCCATCGTTGGGTTGCAAGGTCAGAGCTTTGCGAGCCAATGACTCGGCCTCATTGAGATCGATGTTATTTTCAGCCAAGGTATAGGCCAAGTAATTCAATGCCTGTACATGATTTTCATCGATATCTAAAACCAAACGCATACTTGAAATCGTATTGTCGACATGTCCCTTACGATCCCACATCGAACCTAAGAAAAATCTCAATTGCGGGTTACGCGGAAATCTCTGTACCGCTTCAGCCAAAAGCTCGACTGCAAGATCGTACTTCTTAAGCTCGTCTAGGTAAGAAGCATAGAGAGCATAAAATTGCGGGTTGTCTTTTGTGAATTTTAGACCCGATTCGATGACGGCAATAGCCGCCTTATAGTCACCCAAAAGCTTATAAAGGTAGCTGGCGTGAACAATGGATTCAGCAAAGTAAACACTGTCGGGCTTGATCTGCTGAAACTGCTTAATCGCCTTTTTATAGTCCTTGAGTTCCTCGTAGACAGCTCCCAGATAGAACAAAACTTTATCTGAGCCCGGAGCTTTGATAAGGATATCCTCTAGCCTTTGAATGGCGAGCTGATATTTCTCGCGATCGATGAGAATAAACGCCATCTTGATTTTCACGTTTAAATTGTCAGGGTCTCCCCCTTCAATAATTTCAAACTGTTCATAGGCTTTATCCAGCTCACTGGACTCCATGTAGATCCGACCAAGCTGGTCGGCAACAGTCAGGTTAGGGCCAAAGCGCTCTTGATAGCCACTCAAAAGACCTAGTCCCTCTTCTCGCATTCCCTCGTTCTCATAAACTTCAGCGAGGGATAGGACCGCATCAACGAAATCAGGCTTAATAGACAAAGCCTTCTCAAATGCCTGCTTGGCTTCTTTAAAGTGAGACTTCTCTCCCTTTTCTAAATAAACACGCCCTTTGTAGTAATAGGCCTTGTGAGAATCTTCATAGGTTTTGCTCTTTGCTAATTTATCAAAGTAGGCAATGGCATCGTCGAATTTTCTTTGCTCTACAAAAATTGCGCCCAAGTAGACAGGGGCATCCTCATTGTTGGGTTCGAGCTCCATTACAATTTCATATTCTTCTATGGCCTTTTCAAATAAGCGCAATGTTGAGTAAAGCCCACCCAATAACAAATGGCTTTCAGGGTTACTCGGGTCGAGCACAATTGACTCTTTTGTTAGGCGGATGGATTCACTGATGAGACCAATTTTGACGTATTCTTTGGCCAATCGAAGTCGAACAACGGGAGATTTGGGATCATAAATGAGTGTCAGTTTAAATTGCTCAATAGCATTCGTTGGCTTTCCCTCTAGGGAGAAGCTCTCTGCCATTGCAAAGTGGTAATCGGCTTTTGATTGCATGTTGAGAGGGTCAATGACCGCATCGCCAGAAATTAGGTTTTGTGGAAGAGTGAAACCATCGGAAGCTCTGTTTTGGACATCACTCGCTGAACTCCTAAATACTCCGCCCTCTGAATATGTCTCTTTTTGAAACAGACTGCAGCCCATCAAAACGAAACAGCTAGAAATTATTAATACTTGGTTCAATATTAGCCGCAAAGAGACACTCCTCAGTAATTCCCAACGCTTATTGGAGTTCTTATCGGCGCCTCCTATTTTTCCCTTGAATTTAATTGCCTCATTTACAAGCAGAGAGGGCCTTTCAAAGAAAACTAGATTTTAGACCCGAGCCTCAGAAGCTAGAGCTTTTCAATGTTTTTGAGGACATAGATGTCATCGGCCTGTTCTGACAAACCTGGAGGCCGGCCCACCTCTTCTTTGATCCACTGTCGAGCGTGAAGTTTGAGATCATCCCTTTTGTCAGGACCAAGAGACCAAACCAGTACTCGCTTGGCCCTTTCTCCTTCTGACTCCAAAACGATGTACTGGTAAGCCTGTCCCCAAGGATCGAGACCTAGCTGGCCCTGGCTGAGGCTGGCGACAGACCGTGTCGAGGCGGGCCTCCTATTGTTTTTTTTCGGTTGAGACCTGCTTTCTAGCTGCATAAGCTGCGACGCAATAATATTGACTTCTTCCTGCACAAAGTCCCTGTCATTATTACCCAATGAAGTAATTAGTACATAGCTTAATAACCCCATCAAAAGGCTAATACTGAGGTAAAACTGCAACACTGAGTAAGAGTTAAATGACTGTTTTTTCACTATTTTTAACCAATCCTTAATAGACTTTAAGAGACCTATTTTTTATCGGACCAAAGTACAAAAAGCTTAAAAACGGCCATTATTGCTAACCTAAGGGCATTTAGAATGGATCATATAAAAAAGATAATGCGATGCGTTTTATCCTGTAATATTTTTGGTGTGCAAATTCACCTACTTGACAAGGAGTGACAGCCTCACTACTTTGCCCTTCGACAGCAGTGTTTGCTGTTGTGATTTACGGGGGTCGTAAAGCAGAGATCTAGGGTGTATGGAACCCGACAGCTCTGGCAGCCTCGCAAAACTCTTAAAACAAGGGGACTTTCAAATGGGAGGCACTTTGATTAATTCCACACACGAGTCGGGAAACAGAAAAGTGAAAATCATTAAGAGATATCAAAACAGAAAGTTGTACGATACGCAGCAAAGCTGCTACGTGACTCTCGACGATATCGCTAAAATGATCCGTGCAGATGAAGAAGTTATGGTTATTGATAACAAGACCAAGAACGATATCACTGCGGCGACATTAACACAGATTATTTTCGAATCAGAAAAGAAGGCTTCTCAATATGCCCCTCTTTTCACGCTTCGCGAAATCATCCAAAATGCTAATGGAAGCATCTCTAGCTATCTAGCTAAGCTTGGTGCCTTTCCTAAGGATTACATAGAGAAGGTAGCTCAGCAGCCTCAACCAGCAATGGTTGAAACTAAGCCTGCTGAAACAAAAGCTTCTTTTGATGATGTTAAGCAGTCTTTGGAAAATAGAGTAGCTCAGGCGGCTGCGACTCCTTCTCAGGAGCCAACGCTTACTGGAAAGCCACTTTCTGAGGAAACAACTCCTCACCTTCCAAATTCGAATAAGAGCTTGAATCCGTAATTAGCGTATTTGGCTGGATCACTGACTAAGGTCTTGATCCAAATTCGAAATACTATTTATAGAAAGCCCTGGAAGTTTTCCCGGGCTTTTTTTATTTTATAGGCTATAAGGAGGATTCTATGAAACAGAACCACTTTTTAAGCCAAAGAACTAAAGCATCAGTAACAAAAGAAAAGAGTCTCTCAAAAGTTGATCCTCTTTTTCATCTCGCCTTACTCCTCGGCCTTATCGCACTCTTATTCATGTTTATTCCCAAAGCTCAGGCTGCCGATGAAGGACAGTTTATGGTGGGTGCTCTCGGCGGGAACGTAAGCCTCCTGGGAGATATCGGCGAAGAGGGTGGCAATGACCTAGGCTATGGCGGACTCCTCGGTTACGCAGTCAGAGACGACATTCTTGCCAACGTTCAATATACAAGAAGCGAACATAAGGACTTAAGCCATTCAGAAATATCGGCTGGAGCCGACGTTCTTGTTGGCCTGATAGACCCGGCCTATACCTATGTTTCTTTTGGTGTGACCCTTGTCAGTAATGAAATCGACTTTACACTTCCAAGCCTCATCAAAGAAAAAGTCAGTAGTGAAGCCTTTGGCGTTTACTTCGGCGGTGGAGTTGATTTCGAAATTACTAAGAACTTAATGCTCGGACTTCAGGGGCGATACAATTACGTCTTTGAAACCGAAGAAGAAGTAAATGGTCTCTCACAAAAAATCGTTGAATCTAATATTACAATCCTCGCTCGCCTGACTTTCTTTTTTGGAAATGAAATCCAAGCCTGGTAAGTGACATCCATTTCTTGCTGATTATCGCAAAATAATTATCCGCTTCATAAGGACAGCTGTTTCTCTAATTGGAAACAGCTTTCTTTTTATCTAAGTTTTTCAGCTACTTAGAAACTATTCGTTTTGCCTATAACAGAGATATAAATTTTAAATTTTATTAATTCGCAAGGGACCGATAGCATGCTGGCGTCCTCAAAAGGGGCTGGAGACTCAAAACATGTCCCTGCATGGTCTCCAATAAAGGGTGTTCTTAGTAGAGCACCCTTTTTTTATGGACCTCCCAGGAACTCTCCTCAACAGAATCACGGTACTTGCGTCCCAACGATTCTAGAAATTGGAAACTCTCGAAAGGTGTCTAATGAAATGACATTGAATTAGAAATTTTGCTGGCAAGAATACCCATAGGTATAAAGATTGAAGAGTACAGAGGTTAGAGGAACCACTGAGAGGCTAAAAAATGAAACTAAGTATAGTAATTAGACTGACATTTTTTCTACTTGTCTGTGGTCCTCTTTGGGCAGCTGAGCATCATCCATACACAAGATATTCATTCACCTATCGCGCCCTTTTTGTTGATAGTGATAAAAATCTATTCATCTTTGGTCAGCAGGTTCAACCTGGTGATCGTATTGTGCTTGAGACCGGCGAATCGGTCATTTACCATCGATCCCTTGGAAGCGGAGGCAACACTGTAGTATTTGAAGATTCCACAGGGAGGGCCGTGCGCTTAAATAAGGATCCCAGCGACTGGGTTACCAATGCCGGATTTTTAAGATACGAAGACGCCATCAAAGATCTCAATCAACTTATGAATCCTCGCTTTGTTGTCAAACTCCAAGGTGAGCAACCAATTTCAGAAAACGTTTACTATGTTGAAAACTTGCCAATCGAAGTGCTCATGGAGGATTACCTCAACGATCCAAATTTAGATAGGCAAAGTGAGATGTACTTATCACTATTAGTTTTCTTTAAGGAAATATCGCGATTTCAATTTATAGGCGACTTCGCTCCATTTCAAATTGGCTGGGTGCCCGAACGAGGCTGGGTTCTCCTTGATTTCGATTTACCCATACGCTTGAACCCATCTGGAACAACTACGAGTCCTTACAAGGTATTTTATGAGTGGGACATTCTTGAGGACTGGAGTGTTTACGTTAACGACCCAGTATTGAAAACTGTTATCCGAGACTACGATCAACTATTAAACACCAAAACTTTGCGCTGCCGAATCCACTTCTTGTAAATTGGATCTAGTATTGAGGCACTATAGAAATATCCGATAGAATCTATAACTCGAAGATGTAGCGACTTACTCTATTTTCTCTTCTGATCAACTTCTCTTCTAACTCTAAGGGTATAGCTAGAGACCGAGCCATTACTTTATTTTTCCTAACATCTACGACCCTACACTTTATATCAGAGTAATGACCCGATCGATTTTTGAAGGATACCGAAATATTTTGACCGACAGATAGACCAATCTCTTCTAAGTTATCCTTTGAAGTGAGTCGGAGACCACGAAGTCCAATTTCTTCCAAAAATAAGTCTTCGATTTCATATCCATCGACGTTCGCTATTCCGTATTCGGAAAACCTAGGACAGGATCTCAATGGAAGTCCTAAATCCTCAAGGTATCTATTTTCAATTAGTGGGTAGCCAATAAATGGATCTGCAAAATCTTCAGATTCTTTTATTAAGTTAATTACAAATTCGGGAAAATTAGCAAGTAAAGTAAACGGCAAAAAACAAAACCATGGGTCTCTTCCAATTTTGGCTTCGTAGTTGGAACAAGCCTCTACACTTTCATGACCCATTAATGCCATCTCAATAACTGAAGAATTAGTAGTACAAGACTCGACCATCAACTTTTCTGAATTTTCCAATATTTCTGATGCTACTAATTCAAATAATTCAGCGTCTTTGGAGTGAGTTAATCTAAAAGACTCAAATAATTTGAAAGGGTTTAAATCATTCCGATCAATAATGGAAACAAATACAAAGCTTTCATTGATCTCAATGCCACATACAATAATTTGAGTTTTAAAGAAAAGACTTGGTGAAATCTTTAGTTTTAGACAGTTATTTTCATCAACTAAGCACTTCGAAAAATAATCAATGACTTTTTGCGTATTGATATGAATTGTTCCTGTCGAAGATCCCGGTTCTTTCACTGCTCACCATCCACTTTATAATGTATAAAATTTTATTAGAAAACTGCTCTTCAAATCATTATTCTATATTAATTTGAATGAAGGTTCTCTTAATTTTCGATTAACTTTAAAAAATGAGTGGTTTCAATTTTGGAACCAGATCTAAAACTAGGAGTTTTTGTCAAAAATATTTACTGCGAAAAGAGCGTATTGTTTGATTCAAAAAGAGTTATCTAAAGGATCGCCATGTTAGAAAGGTTTTTTTACCAGGACGAATTTTAATTTTAATGGGTGTGGAATTTTCACCTGAGGGTTTGCCGTAAACATCGAGACCTTCGAAGGCTATAGTATATTCTCCGGGTTTCATCCACTTTTTGTAGACCTGAATCGTCTCTGGGAGCGTTGACCACTGGCGGGTGTCAGCTTGATCAGCAGCATTCATTGCAATCCATGCTAAATTTCCGAGAGCCTTATTCCGTTGTCGAATTTGATCGGCAACGACGGCTTTTGCCACCACGCCAACAAGGCGGCGAGCGACTAAACTATTAAACTCATCTTCTAAAGTTTTCATGGCAACGTTTCCAATTGAAAAAAGTGGATCCGTCCTTCCTGAAACACTATTGTTGACCCGAATCTGTGCGAATTGAGTTCGCGTTCTCACGGGAAACATTTTTGGAAAGCGGGGATTTTCAGGTCTAGGTCGTTTTCTTGGAATCCAACCCTGCTGATAAATGACGACCAATTCACCTTCTTTTCTCCACTTTTTTGGATCTACATTATTGAGCCCGAATTTGGATTTATATTCGTTATACTTATCGCGCCTTCTGGCCCGATAAGCTGATCGGACAAGGTCTTCTTTGAGATATGAAAAATTCGGAAAAATTTCATGGGCTTTATAGTAATCAATGAAGGCATTGTCCCAGCTTTTTTCTTGCTCCCAAATCATAGCTCCTAGGTAGCGGGCAAAGACACTTTGAACAAATTCCTTTTCACCTTCTTGTCGCAAAAAATTGAGTCTTTGGTTGAGCTTTCTTACTTCAACCGCAGCAGCCTCAAGTTGCCCAAGCATCAAAAAATTAATTGCAAGGTAGGCATTAATTAGAACTTTTTCAAAGGGATCACCCTTATATTGAACTAGACCTTCACTAAGAAGAAATGAACCACCTTCGCGAGAAAGCGATATATAGTCTTTAAAGTCAACGAGTTGGTCGGCAGCCAAGAGAGCTTGGTTGCTCCCCCTAAAATCACCCGCTTCGTGTAAGGCAATTCCATAATCAAGGAGGTAGACCAACTGATCATCGCCAGGCTTTTCGGCCAAAGGCTTAAGTTTTTGCGCCGCTGTCTGAGGTTGACGAGTGACCAGGTTATAACGGGCATCGTAAACCTTTTTCTGATAGGAGGCGCAAGAAGTTAAAAAGCTAATAAAAAAGAGAAGGGCCAATAAAGCACTTCTCCCTTTTAAATCATTGAGTCGATGTAGCATTTTTAAATCTCAATTTAATTAGAGACCTACTCTTCTCTTCTTAAATTTCTTTCTGATTTGTTTGTAGTCAGACCACTCAATAATATTAGTCTGTAGGTTTGTTAAATTCAGAGTCACTTTATAATAGACAGTTTTCTTTCGTCCAACTTGTTGAACAATTGAATCGAGGCGTCCATTAACAATGAAGTCGGCCCCAATTTGCTGACCCATTCTCTTCTTACTAGAGGAACTTGTTGTTCCAGATTGCTGATATTCGATTTCTTCGGCGACGTCATCCCTCGCCTCTTTATCGACGAATCGTACGCGTCCACCTCGCTGAATTTCAACTCGAACCATATCCATAATACTTTGGGTGTCGATCTGCTCGAGAGTCTTGTTTTGCAGTCGAGTCACCATTACCGTCGGGCGAGTTTTATTAGCAGAAATAACAGGGTGGTTGATCATACTTTGAACGAGGTCACGTACCACATTCTGCATATCCGATTCAGACCATTTGTCGTTCAAAAGATTGGTGCTGTTTACATCTTCGTCATAGGCCCCTTCAGTGAAGGCAGTCGGTCCACAACCACTCAGGCTTAATCCAGCTAGCGCGCAAACCATCACAAATACTTTTCTCATCTTTCATCTCCTCATTTAGGGGACTTAGGTTGATCCGAATTTTATCTCGGATATTCATTCTAGAAACAAAGGTGCAATTGAGCAACAGTCGGGTTCAATTTTGCTCAATCTGTTGATCCAAATTTGTGACATATGAGGCTAAATCTTGGAATTACCTAGTAAACAAAATATCGATCGATCAATTATAGACAGTCCTGAAAAGGCATTCGAGCACATGCGATTTTTAGGAAGCAAAGAGGTAGAGGAGTTGTGGCTTTTGAGCCTCGACAGCCAACTGAAACTGCTTTGCGTCGAAATGCTCTTTAAAGGCGGACGAGACCAATGTCCCGTCGATCCAAGAGAGATCATTAAAAGTCTCATTCGTGGAATAGCGACTTCATTTATTTTGGTTCACAACCATCCTTCAGGAAATGTCGACGCCTCTGAAGAAGACCATCATGTCACCGAAAAAATCGCAAACTTGGCTCGCTTGTTTTCTTTTAAAATGGAGGATCATTTAATCATTGGAGGAGAGAATTTCCTGAGTTTTAGAAAACAAAAAATCGGCATTTTTTCCCATGGAGAAAATTAAAGTCTTTATGGATTGAAAACACTCAGAATTACTGGGCCTGCAAAGAACTTCCCGGAAGGCCCGCAGATTGACCACCAGATGAAGCGGCACCACGACTTCCTGGTCGATACTTCGCTCGTTTGACCGAATAAACTTGTAGTTGATTATCAACGATTTCCGCTTCTACGACCCAGCCATTAGCCAGCGCATTCGCTTTGAATTGATCGACATATTCCCGCTTCATGAGCTCATCCATGTAAGCGATCTCTTGTTTGGTGCGAAGCCCATCAAGAATTACGTCTTGGGGATCGATCCCTGAAGCAATTTGTGAATGACTCACATCTGAGAGCGCAGCATTCTCTACCTGCCCAAGTTGAGGACTATCATAATAATTCTCCACCAAAGATGGTCGCTTATCTAGCAACTCTTCTTCAACAGGGGGAGCTTCGTAGTGACCCCATATCTCGGATTCAGCTTGGGCCATTCTCATTTTTCTTTCGACAGCTAATTTATGTTTAAGAACTCTTTGTGAATAAAGGTTCTTTTGAAATTTTTCATTGAGTATGACTTCACGAGAGGAGTGACCCTGGCCCTGTCCCGTAGCACGTAAAGATAAATTGGCTTTTTGATCTTTTGTAGAATTTCCACCTTTAAACACGAATACAAAACCGACAACCACCAGTACAGCGGTAACAATGAATACAAGGGGACGATTGGAGTCTTCCTCTTCTTCGAACTTTTTCTCTTTACCCATTGATTTTCTGAAATCATCGGATTTTTTGTGATCGTTTGCTAGAGCCGAACGCAAGAGATGGGGTGGAAGTGGCTGACTTGGGTCATACCCCTTCGATTTCTTTTTTGCACTCGAATGCTGTTGAGTCTTGGACCCTGGTTTCGAACTTCCCATACCTCTATTAGTTTATCGGAGTAAAACAGATGTCCCTAATTTTTTTAGCAATCATTTGTTCTAAAATGAGACAAATCGATAATATTGTTTATTGTTTTGACAGACTAGGGGTTAAACTTCGGCCCCTCAACAGGTAAAACGATGGTAAATTTCGTTCCCTTGCCCTCTTCGGACTCGACCTGTATCTCTCCCTTGTGCTTTTCGACAATCCCATAAGAAATACTCAAACCAAGCCCAGTCCCCTTGCCAACACCCTTTGTTGTAAAGAAAGGATCGAAAATTTGATTTAATTTATCTTTAGAAATACCTTTTCCAGAGTCCCCAATTTCAATGACAACCTTGTCTTTTACTTTTTTATCGAGAACAGAAGTCTTAATGCTAATCTTACCTTTAGCCTCAATAGCTTGGGCCGCATTGGAAAGTATATTCATAAAAACTTGGTTGAGTTGACTCGCATAACAAAGTACTTGGGGTAACTCGCCATAATCTTTGACGACCTCAATTCGATTCTTCGTTTCGCCCCGCAAGAGACTCAGGGTATTTTCGAGCGCTTCATTAATATCAATTTTCTTGAGTTTCGCTTCTTCTAGTCTCGAAAAATTCCTCAATCCTACGACAATATCTCTAGTGCGGCGGGCACCATCTTCACAAGACTTTATGAGGCGTGGAAGATCCTCTACAATATACTTATAGTCTTCTTCTTCTTTAATTTTCTCTAATTGATCGGGATTGTTTTCTGCCGCGTCGATTAGCTTTATTAAACGCTCAGAATAATCTTTCAGATGACTCATATTCGAAAAAATAAAACCGATCGGGTTATTAAGCTCATGGGCGACACCGGCCACGAGTTGCCCAAGACTAGCCATCTTAGCCGTGTGAACAAGCTTACTTTGTGTTTCCTTCAATTCGTCATAGGCTTCTTCAACTTCTCTTACCTTATTTTCCAGTTCACTTCGAGCACTAGAAACTCGCCGTGACATCTCATTAAAGCTTTCAGTCAAGAGACCTAATTCAGTTTCACTGGTGATCGGGATTTCTATGTTTTCATTGCCCTGATACATTCTCTGGGTGGCTTCCAGCAAAAGGTAGAGCGGTCGCAGAACAACTCGCGCAGTCAGAAAACTGGTAAAAATTAAAAGTACGATGAGAGCAAAAAATACCCCTATGATCGCATAATTAACATCTCGAATAGTTTTTTCGGCGCGCTCTTTTGAAGCACCGACACCAATTAAAAACCGTGACTGCCCCCATGAGATAGGACTCGTGATAAAGCCGTAGGGAACATCTCTCAAAGTCAGTTCAAAGAATGTGTCAAGATCAGTGGATATTCCCCGCTCAACAAAATAATCATTGGGATAGAGCTCGAAATCCTGATTGTTCGAAACAATAATCTTGCCCTTGTCATCGAATAGCAAGAATTCGAGATTTAACCTTTTCTGTAAGTTTTCTAGGAAAACTTTATCAATATTGATTAACTGTTCGATGTAACCTGCAATTCGTCCCGACTTAGAAAGAGCTTTCGTTATAACAATCATTTGAATTCGGCCAAAAGCTTCTTCGCGCAAAAACGAAATCGTACTCATTTGTGTTTTTGTTTCGAGCCCCTGAATTATCTCGTCTGATAATGCGATTTCGAGTCGCAAACTACTTTGTAATCGATTTTTTGAATCCCTAAAAACCGTCGCAAAATGCCTTCCATCTCTTCCAAAAATTGAAACCTGCTGAGGCAAAGGATTGCGCATCCCTTTTTTTAGTGTATTTGCGCTATTTTTTGCATCTCCAGTACTCATGAAATAAACAAGTGAGGTGTCATTAGCAAAGAACTGCCCCCGCTTATTGAGGTAATTTTCATATTCTTTGAAGATCGCACTCAGCTCACGGATATTTCCACGTAAACGCTCTTTAAGCTCATCATTGATAGCTTCAGAATAACGACTCAAGAAGATTCCGGTCAAAAAAGCCAATGGAATCACGGAAAAAAGAACAAACCAGAGTAAGAAGATTGATTTTAGGGACCGCTTTGGCTTTCGACTATCAAAACTTTCCATACCTACTAGGCCTCACCATTCGCTTGACCCGGATCTTCTGGGTCGGCTTCATCTGATGGGTCCTGTTCCTCTTCTGGAGTCGATGGTTTGTTTTGATCTGTACTCGGAGCAGCTTCAGTACTCGGACTTTGAGTACTAATCGGGTCGGTTTTTTGCTTTGTCTCTAAATTACCTGGAGCTCCATTGGGCTGCGCCCCCGGCGGCTTCACGGTCTCTGGCTGCTTCTCATTTGTTATAACCATTTGTTTTTTGGCTGATTGAAGCGCTCTGATCCAAAGGATAACTCGTACTTCACCCTCACCCATAACAATTCTATGGGGAACCGTATCGACCGTCACTTTTGACTTAGTTTTTAGAAAATCAACAAGAGGATCCAAATACTCTTTATTTATACGAATATTGAAATAACTTCCTTTTGGCCTTCTCCACCCCAAAGGAACATCACCCGCCTTACTTCCTCCGCGCTCGTTAAGCCAAGCTACGATTTCTTTGGTGTTTTGATCAATATTGGGTAGACCCATAAATATTTTAGTCACCATCCCTTTTAAGCGTGGAGTCTTAGGTGCCGGGGTTGGCTCTACCTCCGCAACCGGACTGGATGTGGCCTTAGGTTCTACTTCATTGATTTGGGTTGCTTCCGTTTCTTCCTCACCAATTACGGCTATGGGAGTATCGGGTTCATTTTCTGCCAGATTGTTTTGCGGAATTTCACTCGCGACATTGGGGTCACTACCGGCGACGATATTTGATTCAATAGTCGACTCATCATTAGCAACAATTTCTGATACCTCATCGGCAGGGTTAAAAGCCTCTTCAGGCTCTTCATCAATCACAACCGAAACAAATGATAAGTTATCTTCAATCCAATCATTGAGTTCAAACCAATTGATGTAAACAACAGACAGCACAACAAGAGTTGATGTCCCCAAAATCTGTACTAACAATAGGAGCCAGTCTGGCCAATTGCGAAGGCGCGATGCCTGTACAACGTGATTTGCAATACTTTGCGATGACTTTAACTGATCGACAAGTTCTTCACTCACCTCAATTTTTTCTAGGCGACTCAGATACTCTAAAGAAGATTCGTAAAGTTCACACTCCGCCCTTAAGTCTTCATGATCTTCGATATACTCTTCAACATCCTTGTGTCGAATACTTGGAAGGCGATGAGAAACATAGTCGTACATTAGCTCGCGACATATAAAGGGTGTGAGCTTTCGCTTAAATCGAGGGCGGTCCATACTAGGCATTGGCCGGACCCTTCTCGATAGGCACAGCAAGAAAGTGGCCCAATTGTCGAGCTCCCCTTGAAACCCGGTATAAAACAGTCGCTGGGCTGACTCCCAGTACTTCAGCTACAGCTTCTTCTTCTATTTTTAAAAGGTGAATCCAAATCACACACAGCAGATCGTCAAATTGCACTTCTTTATGAAAAGACATCCACGAAGAAAAGTCGAGAAGAGGAGATTTTTGCCAACCCTTTTCGAATGAAATTTCGGCATGACCTCTAATAAGCTTACCTTCAACTTTTTTAAACCACTTATGGGTAATTTCTACGATTAGCTTGTTCTTTTCGATAGATCGCGGATTATCTTTGGGTCCATCTTTAACTTTGCGAATATACTCACCGATCGCCGACCTTGAAACTTTGATAGCCTGATCTTCATCAAGAAGGGCAAAAAAGAAGAATTTAACAATTTTCTTCAGTTCGTGATCGGCCATCTTTATCTCTGTTAGTCAGTCGTAAGTTGCTTAAGAAGGTCGAGTTCGTCGAGAACTTTTCCGGACCCTAGAACCACACATGTTAGAGGATCTTCAGCGATTGAAACAGGAAGACCCGTTCGTTCGCGCAGAAGAACATCGAAATTGTGTAGGAGTGCTCCTCCACCAGTAAGCACGATTCCATTATCGACGATATCAGAGGCAAGCTCCGGCGGAGTTTTTTCAAGTGCCGTCCGAACCGCATCAATGACTTCACTCAGAGGATCCATGAGAGCATCGTTCACTTGGGAGCTGGTAATTTCGATAGTTTTCGGTGCTCCAGCTACTAAATCACGACCCTTAATCTCCATGGATTTTTCTTCGTCAAAGGGGTAGGCGTTACCAATTTGAATTTTAATATTTTCAGCGGTACGCTCACCGATAAGCAAATTGAATTGACGACGAACATAGTTAACTATGGCTTCGTCAAATTTATCACCAGCAACTTTAATAGATTTACAATAAACAATTCCACCCAACGATATAACGGCGACTCCAGTAGTACCACCACCCATATCGACAACCATGTTTCCGGTTGCTTCTGTAATTGGAAGACCCGCGCCGATAGCGGCAGCCATTGGCTCTTCAATAAGGTAAACTTCGCGTGCACCAGCAGAAACAGCGGACTCTTTTACCGCTCGCTTTTCCACTTGAGTAATTCCATAGGGAACACAAATAATAATTCGCGGACGAACAAAACCTTTTCTGTGTCCCATGGATTTAGAAATAAAATACTTCAACATACTTTGAGTCACTTCAAAGTCTGCAATAACTCCATCTTTGATGGGTCGAATTGCTACGATCGTTCCCGGCGTTCGCCCAAGCATTTCTTTGGCTTCTTTACCGACCGCCAAAACTCGGTTGGATAAACCACGATAATTTTTTTGAACGGCAACAACCGAAGGTTCATCAAGAATGATGCCGCGACCTTTGGCATAGACGAGGGTATTTGCTGTTCCCAAATCAATGGCTATATCGTTAGAAAAATATTCGGAGACTTTATCAAAGAAACTCATAGGGTGACTCTTGCAAGTGGTTGATATCTGTGCGCTTCTTATAAACTTTAGGGATCAATACAGGCGGAGTCAATACAAAGGCCCGCCACTCTTACTGGGAATTTACACGGTGAATTTTAGGTTGTGCTTTAAGGCAATTCAGATATCGTATTTCGTTGATTAACAAGGACTCAACCATGTCGGAACAAGAAAGCTTCCAGGCCCTCAAAGACTTCCTAGAGACCAAGCCTGCTTCAATACAAGCTCTTAAGTACCTAAAAGAAAAGAAGGAAATCTCTATTATCATCGGCGACCAACTTCATTGTGCAGTGTATCAGGTTGGTAAAAAACCGGTGGTCGAAAAGCGGGTGGCCAAAGATCCTGATGTGGAATTTAGGATGAATCCCTCCTCGGTCGAAACATTAATGAAGCACCCTGGCCAAGATGTGGGTGAATTGGGGATCGCAGTTCTTAAAGAAGTTCTTGCTGGAAATATAGGCATTCGGGTCGTTGGAAGCTTCTTTGCCATCCTAAGAAATGGTTACATCGATATCATTCGCCAAGGTGGCGCAGGCTTTTTAAGCTTTCTCGGTAAGCACGGCCTCAGCAGTATTCCAAAAATTACCGCTAAGATTAAAACTCTTAAGCGCTGAAACAATAAATTTTCAATTTTGATTAGTTTAATTGAATAGCCGAACTCTTCAATGGTGAATGGCCTGAAGCTCGCTTGCGATAAATTCTTTGAGCTTGGTGACCTCTTCGCGGATTTGCTCGTTGGACCAATTAAATTCATTGGCAAAGACTTGAGCGATGTCGCGAACGTATTCCATGCCATGATCTTTCAGAGCTAAAAACAAAGGTGACCTTCTTACATAGAAATCGACCAGGTTGTGGCACATCATTTCGTTGACCGCAAACTTTGCCTGCATCATCCAAAGGCGATTGGTTGAAAGGGGGTGGTCCGATAGACGATAATAATTTTGTAAAATTCTTGGTGCTTCTCCTGCGTGAAAACTCAGTAACCACTTTACCTGCTCGCTCGAGAGTCGATACTGAACCTCCCAATCCCGGCTATCGAGCTTTGCTTGTAATATATTTTCGTGACTCATGTAGGGGTTTAGAGGTTTTAAGGTGTCAGGTGCTTGAAACTTGATTCTCCCCTCTGGAGGAAAACTTTCAAGGGCTGCGTCCACAGTCTCTTCAGACATTGTTCGATAGGTTGTGTATTTCCCACCAGATAAGAAGGTAACGTTGCGTTCATCTTTTATAATTTCGTGTTCACGGCTTGTCTTGCCTTCACTCGATGAACCATCGGCTACGAGTGGACGAATTCCAGCATAGGCAGAAACAATATCACTTCTTTGGATCTTTGCTCCGGGAAAATACTCATCGCAAATACCTAAGAGGTACTCGATATCCTCTTCTTCAACTTTGACCTTGGCCGGGTCATCGTTAAAATCTGTGTCTGTTGTTCCAACTATCAACATTTCATGGCGAGGGATTGCAAAGACAATTCGTGAATTGCGATCATCTTGCATTACGACGGCACTCTCTAGGGGAATGCGGTCTTTTTCAAAAACCAAGTGGACCCCTTTGGTCGGCCGCAAAACCTTATCCCATTGGGCAAAAATTCGTTCTGCAAAAATATCCGTCCAAGGACCCACCGTAGAAATAATGTGTTTACCACGCACTTCATAGGAATCACCCGAGAGCTGATCGCGAACTTCTATGCCACAAGCCTTACCTTGATTGAAAATTGCACTGCAAGCCTTTGAATAATTAATACTCACAGCACCCATACGCTCAGCATCTCTTAAGGTTTCAATAACCAGGCGATCATCGTCGGTATAGGCATCTGAATAAATGTAACTTCCCTTCAATCCTTCTCTTTGGACTTCGGGATAGCGCTCGATAGTCTCTTGAGCATTAAGGCGCTCATGCATTTCGGGTGAACGAAAAAGTGCCAGGCTATCGTAAAGCCATATTCCTAAACCCAGCTTAAACATTCCAACCCTTGAGTGGTCGTAGATCGGAAACATAAAGCGCAAGGGATGGACCAAGTGCGGAGCCATTTCAAAAAGATGGGCCCTTTCACTGAGAGCTTCAAACACCAAAGAAAACTCTAGGTTTTCTAAGTATCGGATTCCACCGTGTATCAGCTTACTCGAACGAGAGGAGGTCCCTTGGGCAAAGTCTTGGGCTTCGATGAGCGCTACACTCATTCCTCTGGAGGCGGCATCTCTTGCTACCCCCGCCCCATTGATTCCTCCGCCAATAATAATCAAATCGAAGTTTTTGTTGGCGAGAAGACGTTTATTTAATTCTCTTTGGTGGGCTGAAAAACTCACTGAATGGCTCCTTAATTTCTAATCTTGGGACTTAGTCGTTTTTATTTCCCACTCATTATTCTCGCAGGCATAGCCTTTAAAACTCATTATGGCCTCTTTAACTTGACTAGCGTCTGAGAATACAACCTTCTGTAGATGCTTGTCTCGGGACCAGCGGTAGGCAATTTCGACAAGCTCGTCTTTGATCTCTTGAGAGTCAGCAGAAAGATGTTCAATCCAAAGAGTTTGAGTTTGCCCGCGAAAAAAAACAAAAGCCTGACCCAAGAGGTAGCCGCGAATCTTGTTTGAATCTTGATCTGTAACCACAAAGCTCCAGCCCGTATTTGCGTAATGCTCCAAGGATTCTTTTCTCCAACGAGCGGACCAGGAATGGAAATTTCTTTGCATCTCGTCAGGTTCAGTGACAGCGAGTCGGTCCATTTCGAACTTGAGAACATCTTCGATATTGTCGGGAGTAAAAACTTTGATTTCTTTTTTCAAGGAGAGTCTCCGATTGTCACAGGCCCATAAAAAGGCGATACTGGGGCCATGATTTCAAATTTCGCACAAGGGGTCAACGAACTCCCTTCACAACAGATTCAAGAAATAGTCGACCAGGTCAAAAATCTTCGCGAGAAGGACCCCCAACTCAATACTGTGGCTTTCGATGCTGATGGCACCCTTTGGGATACTGACGTTGGAGAGAATTTTTTTGATTACCAAATCCACAACTGTGGCCTCGATCTCCCAGAAGACCCCTGGGCGACCTACGAAGCAAAAAAGAAGGTGCAGCCGACCGAAGCCTATCTTTGGCTCGCGCAAATTAATGCTGGCAAGAGTATTGGGCAGGTTCGAGCCTGGGCCCAAGAGTCGATCGACAAAAGCCCTCCCCAGTTTTTTAAAACATCTGCAGAACTCGTAGAGAGTTTTTTAAAGAATGATTTTGAAGTTTTCATTGTGACTGCTTCTATAAAATGGGCGGTCGAACCCGGAGGGAAAATTCTTGGAATAGATTGTGATCATGTCATCGGAGTGAGAACCAAAATTGTCAATGGCAAGGTCACTGAAGAAATTGATCCTCCAATTACGTGGAGAGAAGGAAAAGCGGAAGCGCTCTTGCAAAGTGCGAAGGGCACACCTGTTTTCTGTGCAGGCAATACCCGAGGCGATTCGTACTTGCTTGATTCATCTAAGGGAGTAGCACTGGCCTATAAAACTTCTAACGAGGGTGATAAGCTCTTTAGTTCAGAGATGGTCTTGCAAAATGAGGCTGAACAAAAGGGCTATCTACGACATCACTTTCGCTAACTACACACTCTCACCTGTATGGGATAAAAATTAGAGACTTTAGTTTCACGATTGATCACCCTTTAATCGAGTTATTCTAGCGACTTGACGCATTGCATATAGAGTGGTATGAAGCCGTTTTAAGGGAGAGATGTTGTTATGCACTTGAGTCGTCTAATTGCAATTTGTTGTCTATATCTTGTAAGCCTATCGGCCCATGCGGTGGTTGAAGATTCTCAAGCCCCGGGAATGGGTCAGGGATTAGCTAAACTTCAGGAGCAGTGTGCTTCTGTCAGCGAAGCCGATAGAGTCGCATGTTACGAGTTAGGAATTGATCTCCTACTAGGTCTGACGAGTGAGGATATCACCGTCACTGATGAAACTCCTCCAGTTATTCAAAACATGGATGTATTTACAGGAGAAGATTCTCCACGTTTTAAATTTGCAGGCAACATTAACGGATTTGAATTTCAATACCAGTTCAAGAGTATTACTGATTTACGGTATAGTTGCTTTGCAAACGATATCGGAGTCCCTGAAGAATTGAGTTCCTTTGACATTAGATTTTACATCGATAATCAACCCGTAGAGACAAATATCAATTCCTTAGAAGTCGACTCGAAATACGAACTCTGTTCCATCTTTGTAGATAATGCTTCGAAACAAACCGAAATTCCAATCAATCATTTGCCTGGAATTGTCGTAACAGGAACTCATTATAATAGAGGTTTTCATCTTCCATTTCTGATACAGTTTGAAAACCTGAATCAGTTTTATAGAGAATGTGTTGCGCAATATAATGGTGATCGATACTACCAAACTAATAGCTTTCACTTGGCCATACACACTAATGTACAATCTTCTGAGTGGACTCAGTATTGGTCTACTAACAGGGGTAATTGGGTCACCGTAGAATCATTGTGCTCCGCCATAAAAAGTACCGTCAAAAAGTTAATTCCATCCACAGAATGGAATTAAAAAAGAGGCCTGGAAGCCCCTTTAAAAAAATCTAATGAGTTTTGCTTAGTTCGAAAATTACGAATTGCAGATGGCTTCGACCTCGTCTCGCTCCTTAGGAACGTCTTTAGTCATGATTTCTGGGCCACTGGCGGTCAGTAGAATATCATCTTCAATACGAACACCGATACCTCTAAACTCTTCCGGGGCCTCAGTATCATCAACTGGTACATAAAGACCTGGTTCAACCGTGAATGCCATACCAGCTTCTAAAGGACGCCCTTCGTTGGCCTTCGCATAAAGGCCGACATCGTGAACATCCATGCCAAGAAAATGACCGATGTTATGTGGGTAGTACTTGCGGTACTTATGGGTTTCTATCAACTCGTTTACGTCACCTCGCAGAAGACCTAAACTCACAAGAGATTCTGTTAAACTTTTAACTGCAACCTTTTGCATGTCAAAGTAGGCCATGCCTACCTTAAGAGCACTTATAACTTCTTTTTGCGCCTTCAAGACTGCATCGTAAATTTCTTTTTGAGGACCGCTAAATTTTCCATTGATCGGAAAGGTTCGTGTAATATCGGCCGTATAATAATTCTTTTCAGCACCGGCATCGATCAAAAGAACATCGCCATCCTTACAGGTATCATCATTAAAGCGATAATGAAGCGTACAGGCGTTAGCACCAGAGGCAACAATCGAATGATAACCTTCTCGTAGCGCGTTTTCTTGAAAAAATCGATGCATGAGAACACCAAGTACTTGGCGCTCAGTCACGCCGGGCTTAGTGAATTTCATGGCTTCAATATGGGCTTGAGCACTCAAACGACAGGACTCACGCATGCAGTCTTGTTCGTAGAGCGATTTAATGACTCGCATTTCGCCCAAAATATCATTGGGGTCGTGAATCGGTAGTCGAGTCTTTCCAGTACGACCACGAGCGCGCATGGTTTTATCAAGAAGCGCATAAACTTTGCGATCCATTTCGGCATTATTACCGAGACTGAAATAGAGCTTGTCGACATCAATCAACATTTCGACCGCTTCTTTATCAAATTCAGAGTATAGAATTCCTTTGTCAGCTCCGAACTCAGAAACAACGCCTTGTTGACCATAACGATAGCCATCCCAGATTTCCATGGCGGGGTCCTTGGGCTGCACAAAAAGTACGTATTCCGGGTCCATTCCTGGGCGTATCAAAGCAATTGAACCAGGCTCGTCAAAACCAGTGAGGTAATAGAAGTTACTATCTTGTCTATAGGGCATCCAGTGGAGCTCTTCAGCTGAAGAAAGTAAGAAGGCGCAGCCAGGAGCAAGCTCTTTAAGACGATCTCTTCGCTCTTTAAAGACACCCATATCTACTTTTGGCTTTCTCATTGATGTTCCTCTCAGTCATTCAAATTAAAATTCGTATTTGTCACCAATCTTCATTAAGCGACTTTTTGCTGCTCTGAGGCCATCTTGAACCAGTTGACGTTTATCCTTGAGATCAAAAAGAGTTTTACTACCCGTTTGAACTGAGATGGTGTAATCGATGCCGGCTTGCTTCCCTGATGTTGTTCGTCGGACTTCATTCCAAAGCAGCTGCTCAACTAGATACCGCTCCCTGGCCCTAGTTTCAACTATTTTACCGTATTCCATAACGTTAACAAAGATAATAATCTCTGCGCCCCTGGCCCGCAGGTGCTTTACTGATTCTTTCAACGCAAAAGGATCGGCAATGTATCCACCATTGTCTTTGAAGAAAGGAGGATAGGGTAAACAACGCTTGAGAATGTCCTGATACTTCCCCTGTCTCTGCCAATATAAACGCTCTTTATCGAGGCTATAAGTTGGACATGAAAACTTCACGGGGCCCTCATTTAGCTTGCTCTGGGCAAACGCCATATTCATAAAGTTATCGAGCTTACTGACGGGTTCACGGCCCACCTTCGACGAAAAGAAACCCTGTTCTGGCAGATCACTTTCGCGCAGGCGAAACATTTTCCATTCGACATCGTGAACTTGACCCTGAACACTGTAAAGAGCAGCTGGAATTGAGCCCCACTCTAAACCAACAATGTAGTGAATTGGCACCTTTGCCGTAACAAATGATTTTAAAACACCAATATGGGCAAATGTTTTCATCCCGCCACCAGAAAGAATGACTCCAACCTTAGGTGGCGTTCTTTCAACAGGAACATCCTCTACGGCCGGTGGACTTTTATCATCCAGAATTGTATCTACGTTAATCGGTGTTCCACTCACAGATTTTGATTTTTCATCTTCAATCTGCTTTCGAGTTTTGGGAGCCATTTGACAGGCTGTCGTAAGAACAAAAACAATGCTAAGAAGAAGGCTCAATTTTAGCATAAATAAAATACTCCTTGTTTCCGTCTCCCCCTTGGATGGGGCTATCGAAATAATCAATTACATTTAAGTCCATAGATTGAAAATTGGCTACTACTTTATCCCTAACCTCTTGAAGCTTCGACTCATCTTTTACAATGCCATTTTTGTTTAAATCCCTAGCGCTCAATTCAAACTGGGGCTTTACCAAAAAAAGTAGTTCGGCACCTGGCCGAAGGTAATTTAAGACAGACGGGATGATCAGGTCCAAGCTAACAAATGAAAGATCTCCAACTGCGAGTTGGGGCTCTCGACCGTCTGTAGCAGTCAACAACTCTTCTCTACTTAATGTTCGAACGTCAGTTTTTTCGAGGGTTTTCTGACGACTATGATCTTTTAAATTCGGGTGAATCTGATCTTTTCCATTTTCGATTCCCAGAACAAAGCCAGCACCCTTCTGTAAAAGGCAGTCAGTAAATCCTCCAGTAGATTGACCTAGGTCTAGGGCAACTATTCCCTGAATCTTTATCTGAGTTTTAGAAAGAGCGTGATCAAGCTTTAAACCCCCACGGGAAACAAACTTCAAAATATCAGAATCTTCCACAAAAAGATTCTCTAAATCTTGGTCCGAAATTTCGAAACTGGGCTTACTCAATAGTTTCTTCTGCCCACCTTCGACTCTCAGAAAAACACAGGAGTTTTTGATGAGCTCTTGGGCTTTCGTTCTTGAGGGAGCTAGCTCCTTTAAAACTAAAGCGCGATCTAATCTCATGGGGAGGCTATTCTTTCTATTGTTACTTATCCCTTTTTAAGTTGTAATCTACGATTAACTTAAGGTCTTTGCCACGATCACCAAAGGTTTTTAACGAGGCATCACAATCTTTACTCAGCTTTTCAAGAAATGACTTTGCTCCATCGAGCCCAAGAAGCTGAGTATAACTGGCACTCTCATCTTCTCCGTGGTCTAAAATGTCGTCTGCTACTTGAAAAGCGAGACCAAGTTTCTCTCCAAAATTCTTTAGAAGAGCTATTTCATCGGCACTGGCTTGGGCCAAATAGGCAGAGCCAACGACAGAGGCACGAATAAGAGCGCCCGTTTTTAAGTTGTGAATGTAAGTAAGAAGGTCTTCATCAATTTTTACTTCATCTTGGCTCGCTAGATCAATTGCTTGCCCGCCGACCATTCCGCGCGGCCCTGCGGAACGGGACAACTCAAGTCCCGCTCTTAAAGCGAGTTCTGGCTGGTCGAGATAATTTGAATTAATTAAATAAAAAGACTCGGTTAGTAGAGCATCTCCAGCTAATAGTGCTGTCCACTCGTTAAATTTAACGTGATTTGTGGGCTGACCACGACGTTCATTGTCGTCATCCATACAAGGAAGGTCATCGTGAATAAGAGAGTAGGTGTGTATAAACTCAACAGCCGAAGCATAGGGAAGTATTTTTTCGGCAGGATAATCAAGAAGCTCTGCCGTTAGAATCGAAAGCACTGGTCGAAATCGTTTACCACCGTTGAATAGACTGTACTTCATCGACTCGTAGAGGCCTTTGAGGCCCATCTCTGAAGCTTCATAGTTAATAACGAAAGACCTAATGTATGAATCAACGAGCTGAGCCTTTTCTTTGATCAACTCGGGAGCGGTTATTGTCATAACTCCCCCTACTCTTCTGACATTTCGAAGTCTTTTTCTTTTTTATTTCCGTCTTCATCAACATCGAGAAGAATCTTAACTTTTTGTTCGGCTCGATCAAGTTGTTGATTACACTCTCTTGAAAGCTTAACGCCTTCTTCAAATAGTTTGAGGGAGTCATCAAGTGCTAGGTCTCCTGATTCCATCTTTTCGACAATCTCTTCTAATCGAGTTAATTTCTTTTCAAATTCCATATGTTCAAGACTCCTTTTTTAAGTCTGAAGAAACCTTTTCATTATTTAATATTTTTTTTATTTCAGCCTGGGCCTTGCCCTGGGCAAATTGAATTTCAATTTGGTCGTTTTCTTTGAGCTGATCCGTAGAGCGAACCACTGCAGAGTCTTTTGTTACTATTGAAAATCCACGATCGACGACTCGAAGGGGGCTCACAGAATCAAGAAGCGAGCTTAAACGAGCCAGCTCTTGATGCTTTCGTTTTAATTCAGTTTTTAAGGCCCTTTGTGACCTTTGTTCAAAATTAAAAAGCTTCTCTCTTAAAATTTTTAATTTTTGATCGGGCTGACCCAATAAACCGCGAAGGTATTGAAGCTTCTGTCTGTGGTCTTTAAGCTTCGACAAAATTGAGCGTTCCATGCGACTCATTAGCTCGTCATTTTTTTGCATGAGGTCTTGCAAATACTTTTGCGGATCGACCAGCTGTCTGGCCAAGTGCTTAATCTGTTGGCGCATGTTCTGTAGCTTTATATCGAAGCTGAGCTTGAGGCGTCTTTCGAAATTTGTAATTTTATTTTTGAGGTCGTCGACATTATCAGCCACTAACTCAGCTGCTGCTGAGGGCGTCGGCGCTCTCAAGTCCGCTACAAAATCGGCGATGGTAAAGTCAACTTCGTGACCTACAGCCGAAATAATTGGGACAGAACAGTTGGCAATGGCGCGCGCAAGTGTTTCGTCGTTAAATGCCCAAAGGTCTTCCATAGACCCACCACCGCGGCCAATGATCGCAACATCGACGTTGCTGAGAAGCTCTAACTTTTTCATGGCCCCAACCAGATCAGGGGCTGCCGACTCGCCTTGAACTTTTGCCGGAATCACAGTGATTTGAGCACTTCGATACCGTCGCCCGAGAACATTAATCATATCTCGAATCGCTGCACCCGTTGGCGAGGTAATAATCGCGATGTGTTTTGGTAACTTTGGGAGTGGTCTCTTACGTTCTTGGGAGAATAAGCCCTCGGCTTGAAGCTTGGCCTTTAATTGCTCATAGGCTTTTTGCAAAGCCCCGGCTCCTACTGGCTCCATGACTTCAGCAAAAATTTGGTAGTTTCCACGGGGCTCATAAACCGTCACCTTTCCACGGATAACCACTTCCATTCCCGTTTCTGGGCGAAATTTGAGTTTGCTATTGTAGCCCTTAAACATGACAGCGTTAATCTGGGACTTTTCATCCTTTAAACTAAAGTAAAAATGACCAGAGGTATGGGCTTTAAAATTAGAAATTTCCCCTTGAATCCAAATAAACGAAAACTGCCCTTCGAGTTGTCCTCGAATCAATTTGTTGAGTTCAGAAACGGAGTAGACATGCTCTTCTTGAGATTCTTCGGCGGGCTCTTCATCAGTTGCGTCTGTGTCTAACTGAATACTCCTGGTCGTGTTTTTAGATGAATTGAATTCATTTGCCTTTGATTCGCCGATTGCAGGAGCGTTCTTGGCAGAAGCCTTTTTCTTTTCGGCCTTTTTCTTTGTCTGAGCGGGGATCTCTTCTTCGGGCTGAGTTTCCCCGGCTGAAGTCACCTTCTCAGTTGTTTCGGACTGATTTTCTGAAAAATCAAAAAGGCTTCCCCACGAGTTCTTGCCCCCCGCGCTTTCTTTCTTGCGAGTCTTCTTTTTGATGGGCTTACCCAGGGCCGAAACCCGCTCCCCTGGCTGGGAAGAATCAGATTTATCAAAGAGTGAAACTTGATCGTCAGACATGCGGG
This sequence comes from Bdellovibrionia bacterium, assembly GCA_030424665.1. Taxonomy (GTDB): domain Bacteria; phylum Bdellovibrionota; class Bdellovibrionia; order Bdellovibrionales; family JAGQZY01; genus JAUHWN01. Next base: position 29,962 of record JAUHWN010000031.1, read on the forward strand.
CCAGGCTATAATTAGGCGCACCAGGGGTCAATGGAATGCCCTTTAGAGGCCTTGTGTCGAGGCTTAAAAATGGGTCTTAAAGGGGCACCATCTGGGGATCTAGCCTGAGATAGTGTGTTCGCCCTGACATTTGCCGTAAGGATGAGAAATAATTTCAACCACTTATGTCTCTAGGCCCTTGAATTTTTCCCTTAGCCTCGATTATTGCGGAATCAATTTTGTAGAAAGAATTTAGAACAAACTTGAAAGGTTCGCCATGCGATTTCTAGTACCCACTATTCTTGTTCTTTTTAGCTCGATCTCATTTGCTACCGTCGATCTTGAAGAAAGTAGAATTTCACTTCCTCAAGATACAACGACCATTCATTGCTATTTTCAAGCAGAGAGACGAGTAGACTATGACTCAAATAGGGTTGAGGTTTTCTTAAATTCCCATGGCAAGTATCACATCTACGCAAAACGAACGGGCTCCGACTACTTTAGGAAGAAGCTTTTATCAAGTTGTGAACATATTCGTATTAGCCCTGACTCTGAATATAGAAGCCAATAAATCTAAAGCCATAGTCTTTGTAGAATCCAAGGGGCTCCCACAAAAATGCAAATGAGTGAGAGCTTCTGGGCGATTTGCCATCGCTGATAGAGAAAACCATTGAGGTTTTCATTTGCCAGTTTTTCAAGAGCCGGAATCGAGCTCAATATAAAAAACAGGCATCCGTAAGCAAACACAATGAATGGAAAATAGTAATCAATAACCTCGGGCATAGTATTATATCGGGACGGAGTTGCCTTGAGCTTGAGTCGAGATCTTAAGATCCTAGAATTACTGTTTTATTTCCTTTTCATTCAAGAAAATCTAATTTTGATTCAACATTATGATACATCTAGCCGATAGGCCTGTGTGAGAATGATACTAATTCTTCTGGCCTTAGCCTGTATTGGAGCAGCTGAAGCCGAAATAGAAAGTCAATTTAGGATTAGTTTAATCCATCCGGACCTGAGCTTATCGTTTTACAATGATGAGGAAGGGGTTACATTGATTTATCAAAAAAAATATCACTACAGTAAAATCAATCCCTGTAATAGCCAGGCATTCGATGAGATTTTTCATCGATTTCAGTTCTTAGTAACCAAGCTGGGAGAAGAGAGTTCGCGAAAACCTGCAACCAGTGAAACCTACCAAAGATATTTTCCAATTCTATTTAAAAATAAAAAGTATTGGATTAAAAAAGACAGCATACTTGCAACAGAATTAAACTCCCTGCAAAGGAGATTTTTAATTCTTAAAAATCAAGGCAAAAACTGTGGAATCATATAATTTTTTTTGTAAAGAAAAAAGTGCCGGCTGACAATTTCTGTCTAATTTTGATTTCTTTTAAAATTTCAAATACTTGCTAGACCAGATCAGAGGCCTAAACGAGCGGTTTTTTTGTATGATTTTTTGAGCTTTTTTGCTATGTTCATAGGTGAAGTTCTGTGGAGAAATCCGCGAGAATAAAGAAATCCTACAAGCTCTTATTATGGGGACCGTCCCTGACAATGGTGAGCAAGCCCGACGCGACTCGGGAAGCCTGAAGTTGTTAAATAGTCACCCACCTTATTAAGCTCGGATTTCAGATTCTCGCGACCATAGGACTTTTTTTTTGCCTTTTCTCCATGGTACCAAGTACCTTTCGGTAAAGCTTCGCGTAGTACTTTTCTTTCTTAAGAATGTTTCTACCCTTTTGACTGGCGTACAAAAGATATTCAGTGCTTGTCTCAATTTGAGAAAAACTGGCCTTTAAAGGGCTTAAAATACATCTGTACTTACCCAGTCCCCAATTAAGACATATAATTGAAGATACGAGAGTTTTAGTACAAGGGAGGTTGTTATCGTGGTCTATTCAAGACATTTACGATTCCTTATAAATGCTTTCTCAATGATTTTATTTTCGCTTTCTGTGGTCTACGCTTCAGGGCAAACGGCTACACCGGATCGCTGTACAACAATTGCGAATAATCTCAATACCGTTTTTGGCGAGCTTGGTGAAATTTGTTCGGCCATTTCAGACTCTGGGATCGAGGGTTGCGGGGATGTCGAGTCGACATGTCGAGAACTTCGTTTCGATCGCGATGAGTGTTTAAGCGCCAACGATTTTAACCAAGACACCTGTGCCGACATCGTTCGAGTCGACGGTGAAAGACCACGACTCGGTGAACTCGGAAGCCAGTGTTCAAACTTAGCGTCAACGCAAATGGCAGGTCGCAGGGAAGAAAACCGCGAACTGAGAGAAGATTTAAGAAGCCTTCGGGCCGATCGCGCTGAAGCCGCAGGTAATGGAACTAATATGGCCCAAGCCTTGGCTGATATGGCTCAACAAAATGCCGAAGCCGAGCAACAAGCGGCGGAACAACGAGCAGATGCCATGGATCGTGAGATCGAAGAAACGGCTCGTGCCGATGAGACTCGTAGAGATACAATTAGAGAAGCTAAAGCAGAAATTCGTGCCCAAGAAGATAGTGCACTTCAGCAAAGAGCTGAATATCGAATGGCCAGTGTGCAGATCAGTGAAAAGCTTGCTGAACTTCACATTGCTTGCCTTGATTTAGAAGCCAACTTGCGAACGCAAACAGATCAACTCGAAGCCGAGCGCATTGCCGCCCGAGTTAATAAAGCCCAATGTATTGGCCCCCGAATTAGCTGTGTGATTCAAGACGAAGGAGTCACGGAACAAGATATTATGGCAGCCCGCGATGACTGCATGTATGGAGAAAAATCAGATCGCGTTCAACAACAAATTGAAGCCGAGGGCAACGCCATTACCATGAATACCGAAGAGGCTCTTGCTCTTGCCAACTCGCGAATGCTCGAGGCCCAATCAGAAAAAGAAATGGCTGAAGCCACCTATGTCATGGC
>JAUHWN010000032.1 GCA_030424665.1 Bdellovibrionia bacterium
TAATCGGGCTTTCTTAAAAACCCATAACCATCCGGTAAAATCTATAAAACACCATCACCAAAAACATCCACCAACTGAGCCGCTCTTTTGAGTGTTTCAAAAACCAACTCTTGTCGTCTTAATCCGGCGGCATTTTCAATTTTCAATTTTGTAGCCAAAGCAACCACATCTTCAATTTTTCGAGATTTTAGCTCCTTTGAGCTCAAAGTGGCCTTTTCTTCATCCGAGAGATTGATGTCTGAGAGATCGACATCATCGCCGCCACTCACCGGGACGTGCTCAATATCATCGTAAATACCGCTGTTATCTCGCTGGTAATTCCCTCTATTAGAACCCTGTCTGTGGTTATGGCGCTTTCCTCCGCGACCTGATCCTTTACCGCCCTGACTCTTTCCGCGTCTTTGATTACTTCTATGACCGCGACTCTCCCTAGAGCCTTGATCATCTCCACCATCATAATCTCCACCATCATTTGATTTTGCTTCTACTGGCGCTTCAGAATCCGAAGACTTTTCACTGGCTTCTGCCTTATCCGCTTTTACATCTACGACTTTTTTCGTGCTCTTCTTGCGAGTTGGTTTCGGTTTTGTTTCTTCTGAATTTTCAGTAGGAGATTCTTTCATAAATAATCCTTGAATAATTTATGGATGGCTTGGGCCATTTTAGTGAATTGATTGAGTTGGGTATTGATTCCTTAAGGTCGTGACGACTCCAGGTTTTGTAATCCCGGGGAGTTATCGCAAATGATTCAACGTTCTACAATTTGGTTAATTATCACCTATTTGTCAATGACTGGCTTTAGGATAGCAAATTTCTCGAATATGGAAAGAAAGAAATTACGCAGTGAATTATATCTGTCAAATGCTTCGTCAAAAAGTCCAGAATTGCAGTTTTATAGTGTCAAATCGGTACGTTAGGCCTCCTTTGGCTATGGTTTTGCCACTTTTTTGACGAAAATAAGTAAGGTAGGCCGAGGTTTTATTTCTGGGCAGGAGGAATCATGCAATCTACAGCAGAAAAACCAGCACCGCGCATTCCACTGAAGTTGAATGTCCAATATAGAAAGAGTTACGCCCGTCGGGACGATGGTGGCTCTCTCAAAAATATTAGTATTACTGGGGCATTTTTGGAGCACGAAAATCCAGAAATCCAACCCCGAGATAAGCTGAACCTTGTTTTTAGCGTGAGTGGAAGAACCCGTACAATAATGGCCCAAGTCGTTTGGTGCTCGACCGGTGGATCGGGAATTCGCTTTTTACCAGAAAACAATCGTGACGTGCAAATCGTCGATGATCTTATCTACTTTGTTCAAAACAGAAGAGAGTCACGTCGAAACGTGCTCGATGACATTTTTAAAAGGGTTGGTTAATTCACAACCAACCCCATTTCTTTAATTTCTTATACTTGAGTTTGCCCTAGATCGACTGTCTTTTTATTTCTTTTGCGCATTACTACAAATAGTACAAGAGCTAACAAAATCACTACACCGATAATTCCATAGAGCATTGTATTGTCTCCACCAGAAGCTGCAGCACTACTTCCTGGTCTCTTACGACTTCTCGTTTTTGCACGAGGTTTTGGCGGTAAAGGCGGCTTCTTTAAAGCACTCGGTTTATTTAAATCCAAGGGCTTGGGCGGCGGTGGAATATCCAATGGTTTAGGTGGAGGTGGAATATCCAGTGGCTTCGGACTCGTATCCGGTTTGTTTAAACCAGCAATTGGGTCCGGCTTCTTCATTGTTGGTGGAGGCGGAATATCCAAAGGCTTTGGTGGTGGTATATCCAGTGGCTTTGGTGTCGGCAGCGGATCATTCATTGCTACTGGTTTATCTTCGGGCCCACCCATTCCCGTTGGTTTATCATCTAAAGGATCATCAATTGGGTCTGAATCGCCAATATCTCCTAAATCATCGACTGGATCATCTAAACCAGGAGCACCGCTATCCCCAGCAACTGCCATGTTTACAGCTTGTGGCCAATACTTGATTTCTAAGCCTGGCTCGACAACACCCTTTGATTCAACATTAGGATTAGTTGCCCAAACTTCCATCCAAGAGCGGTTGTGACCCAAAAGATCCTTAGAAATTTTGCGTACATTATCGCCCTCTTTAGTCACATAGGTTTCAGGCTGAATATTATTGTCTTCATAATAGGTCAGAATTTGCGACTCATCAGTCGGGCTTCCCGGAGATTCGTAATAAACCTTATCACCAACCTTAGGAGCTTTTCTATTAAAGTACGGATTCCAAGTAAGAAGGTCGCCTTCTCTTGCGTCTGAACCATAAATCTTCGCCGAAATATCTTTTAATGTTTCATCAGGCCTAACAATATAAACCCGGTTCATCAGGGCGCCTGATCTCTTAAACGGAACCTCTTTTATTTTTTTAACAGGAACCCATTTTGGCTTGGCGGGCTCTTCCATAGACATGGCATCAGCCACAGATAAGGCGTCCGAAGTTTCACCAGCAGCATCGAGAACGTCTTCTTCAGATATGTCGGCGAGGTCAGTTCCGGCAGAGTCATCTGGAAAGTCGAGAGAATCATTTCCATCGTCAGCTACTGCCGAGTCAGAATCGGTATCGGCAAAGATGTCATCACCATCAGCGATTTCTTCTCCACCAAAATCATCTTCTCCTTCGTCGGCAAAAATTCCAGCGTCGTCACCACCGGCAACTTCTTCGTCACCGAAGTCTTCATCACCATCACCATCTTCATCGGCAAAGACACCATCATCGGTCTCTCCCCCTTCGGAGTCGGCAAACCCCTCTTCGTCATCATCTTCTTCGCCATCCTCGTCGCCTTCGTCATCGGCGAAAGCAGATTCAGCTCCGTCATCATCTTCGAAGCCATCGGAGGCTTGCTGCTCTTTTTCAGAATCACTCGAAGAACAGGCTGTGAAACCAATTGTTAGAAACAATGAAAGAAATAAAGTAAGTAAAATACGCATCATGCTGACGACCCCAGGTGCAAGAATCCCTTCTTAATCTTGTCTCATTAGAACACAGGGAAAACAGAATGAAAACATAGATTTATGGGTGAACCCGGACTTCAGCAGTATTTCTAGACATCTGTCCAGAGAGCTATTTCGTTAGGACTTTTAGGTGTACACCAGGCTTGAGGCCCTTTTCTTTAAACCAACCCTTGTTCATCTCGAGAGCATATAGGGCCAATGCTTTTGATTCCGCCCGAGGAATATTACTCGACAAAAGACTAGGGGCAGGATCCAAACTATGAACTTCTAATAATTTTCCATCCCTCGAAAAAAAAGCAATGTCTAAAGGTATTAACGTGTTTTTCATCCAAAAACTCATTCTTTGCACGCGATCAAAATGAAAGAGCATTCCTTGGTTTTTGGGCATTTTTTCTACGAACATCAATCCAATTTGTCTCTTATATGGAGAGTTCGCATACTCGGCTTTCAGTTTAATTTTGCCCACCTGAACATCTATGATTTCAAATTTTGGACGCTCTTTTTTGAACGACTCAGACACAATAAGAGTTTCTTTTTTTGAAGCCTTTTCTCTTTCCCCTTCTCCTTGAGCTACACAAGAAATACAAAAGAAAAGCAAAAGAAAGCTAAACCCTTTTATAGGCTTCAACTCTTTCAAAATGTTTTGCGACACCATATCTTAAGCCTTTTATAGATACACTCGTACGATCACAGCCAAGTTCTTTAATTAAACTCCATAAAATGAGTCCTCCAGCCACAATAACGTCGGCTCTCTTCTCATCAAGTCCAGAAACCTTCTTTCTTTGACTCAAAGGCAATTGCGACAACTTCTCAATCCAGGAGTAAAGCTCTTCTTGGGTCAGCTGATAGCCATGAATCTTCTTCGGATCAAACTCCTGCCCTAAATCCATTGCCGCATAACTCGTCGGAGTACCTGCCACCGAAATAATCGATTGAACATTTAAATCTAAATGTACGACCGGCTCAAAGAACTCCTGTACAAAGGCTTTCGCTTCGTCAAAAGACCGAGGTGTTATCTCTCCCCCTGGAAAAAAACGTTCGGTGAGTCGAACCGCACCCACGTCAAAGCTGTGCGAAACCTCAATGCCCAGGTGATCGCCAACTGTTAGTTCCGTCGAACCGCCACCCACATCAATAACTGCGAGAGTTCGATCAATTTCTTTGTCGAAAGCTCCAAGAAAAGTCATCTCTGCTTCTAGTTTTCCGCTTATTATTCGTAGGGGAATTTTTAATTCTTCAAAAATTTCTACAAGTGATTCTTTGTTCTTAGCATCTCGCGCAGCACTTGTAGCTACCGCAATCTGTTTTTGTACACCGAGATCGCTAAAATGGCGCTTGAAGTTTTTTAATGTTTTTCGCAATCTCTCTAAAGCATCAGGATGAAATTTTTTAGTTTTATCGACGTCTTGCCCCAGCCTAACCACCTCTTGAACATCGAGCATGATATCAACCAGTCTGGATTTATCCCTTCGACAGACAAGGGCCAAAACCGTATTCGTACCAACATCGATTATTCCTAGGGTTTCTTTACTCACCGTTTAATTTCTCTTTTAATAATTTATTAACTAAATCCGGGCTCGCCTGACCTTTTGACAACTTCATCACTTGGCCAACGAAAAAGCCAAATATTTTTGTTTTTCCAGACTTATACTCACTAACGTTTTCTGGATTCTTACTGAGGACCTCGTCGACCCAGGCTTCAATAGCTCCGGAATCGCTAATTTGCTTTAGACCCAGCTTTTCAATAATAACTTCTGCTTCATCACCCGACTCCCACATCTTGGTAAATACATCTTTTGCGATTTTTCCAGAAATCACACCCTTACTAATTTGATTGATGAGCCCGCCCAAAGATTGTGGCTTTATTGGACATTCCGCGATTTCTACCTTTTCCTCATTGAGCATGCGAAAAATCTCCCCACTTATCCAGTTACAAGAAAGTTTCGGATTTTTACAAACATCAACAACCGATTCAAAGTAGTCTGCATGATCGCGCTCTTGAGTTAGTAGATAGGCTTCTTCTTGATTTAAAGAGAACTCCTGCATGTACCTTTGTTGCCGCTGAACGGGTCCTTCAAAAGTGAGTTTTTTGCGCTCCTCTATAAATGATTCCTCGATTTCTAGATCCAAGAGATCCGGATCTGGAAAGTACCTGTAATCATCAGCTTCCTCCTTAGAGCGCATCGAAACAGTCACATTCTTTGTTGAATCATAGAGTCGAGTTTCTTGGTAAATCGTTTGTTGCGATTCTTTACAGTCGATTTGCCGTTGGTATTCATAATCGATAGCTTTTTCTATAAAACGAAAAGAGTTAATATTTTTCAACTCAACCTTAGTTCCAAGTTTTTGCTCGCCCTTTTTTCGAATACTAATATTACAGTCACAGCGCAAAGAACCTTCTTCTAGGTTTCCATCACAAACACCCTGATATCGCAAAATATTTCTAACAGTTCGAGCGTATTCAGCCGCCTCTTTGGCACTGCGAATATCAGGAGCTGAAACAATCTCTAAAAGGGGCATACCTGCGCGGTTGTAATTGATATAGGTGTGTGTTCCGTGATGAGTCGACTTGCCCGCATCTTCTTCGATGTGGGCTCTTTCTATTCTTACTTTTTTTAATTCACTTCCCACAAAGAAACTGACAAGACCTTCACCGCAAACCGGTTTATCAAATTGTGAAATTTGATATCCCTTAGACAAGTCTGGATAAAAATATTGCTTTCGTGAAAACTGAGAATGGGAGTTGATCTGACAGGACAGCGCTATGCCAGCACGAACGGCTTGATCCACAACGGCTTTATTGAGAACTGGCAAAGTTCCAGGCAGACCAACACAAACCTCACTGATGTTTTCATTATCGCCCGCTTCAAACTCGGTTGATACCGCAGAGAAGAGCTTTGACTTCGTTGTCAATTGAGCGTGAATTTCAAGGCCTATAACTAATTCATAATCACTATAGGACATCTTGCACCTCAGAACGAATCAATCCTTCGCTTTGTAAATATAAACCAAAATCTAATAAACTCTGTTCCTTAAAATGAGGAGCAATAAATTGAATTCCCACTGGCAACTTTGATTTTTGTGACAAGGGGAAAGAAACAGCTGGTGTCCCTGTTAAATTCGCTAAGGTTGTGAGCTGGTCAGTCTCGTACATCTTAAGTGGATCTTTGTTGCGCTCGCCAATTTTGAAAGCACCCACTGTGCTAACCGGACTTAATATGAGATCGACTTTTTTAAATGCCTCTTCTATTTCGAGGGACAGTTTTCTTCTAAGAAGACTCGCCTTTTGATAAAATTGATCAAAGTAGCCAGCCGAAAGCGCATAAGAACCTAGTAGTATTCTCCGCTTTACTTCCTTTCCAAAAGCTTCTCCACGAGTTTTCGAGTAAAATTCCTCCAAACTGCCCGGTGGCTCCTTACTAAAGTCATGCCTGTAGCCGAAACGAACTCCATCATAACGAGAAAGATTGCTCGAAGCCTCACTCATGGCGATGAGATAATAGATCGAAACTGTGTGCTCAAGACTAGAAAGTTCGATGGATTCGATTTCTATTTTTTTAGATCGCAATTCCTCTACAAATTCTTCATAGGCGGTTTTAATCGCAGGATCAAAATTGAGTCGATCAAGCCCCTTAATAACACCAACTTTAAATTGAGAGTCGGCCTTCAATTTTTGATAAAAAGCCTTCTCTTCTGATTTAAAACTCGTCGAATCTTTCTCATCGAAGCCCGACATAATCTCCGTTGCTAAAGCTAAATCTTCAATCCTGCGAGCAAGGGGGCCGGCTTGATCCAGCGAAGACGCATAGGAAATCATTCCATAGCGACTCATTCTCCCATAGGTCGGTTTTAATCCCATAACTCCACAATAACTGGCGGGTAGGCGAATCGATCCCCCTGTATCGGACCCCAAGCTAATTGGGCAAAGGCCGGCCGCAACGGCTGCGGCGGAACCACCACTGGATCCACCGGCTACATATTCCAAGTCTACAGGGTTTTTAACAGCGCCAAAAAACGAATTTTCATTGGATGAGCCCATAGCAAATTCATCCATATTTAGTTTGCCCGAAATAATGGCGCCCTCATTTAAGAGGTTTTTTACAACTGTTGCCGTGTAGGGGGGAACGAAGTTTTCTAGGGCCTTTGAGGCAGCGGTGGTTCGTATACCCTTTGTGCAAAAAAGATCTTTTACACCAATGGGAACACCACTCAGTCGCCCCTCATCCCCTCGGATATTTTCTTGCCGGTAATCAGTGACACTAATAAATGCATTGATCTGAGGGTTAATTTTTTCGATTCTCTTTTTAAAGCTATCGAATACTTCTTCTTTAGATACTTCTTTTTTAGCAATTCTCTCTAGAATTTGCTGAGCCGATAATTGATATATTTCCATTACAAAATCCTAAACAACAGGTGGAACTCTGTAGAGATGACCAACTCTTTCAGAGGCTAGTTCGAGTAACTCTTCGCTCTTTGCGCAAGAGTCCGCATTAACAATGTCCTCACGAAGGTGACCATTATTGGGAGTCGGATTTTGCATTGGATTAAGTCCCTCTGTAGACACAGAGGAGATATTATTAAAAGCTTCCAAAATCTTAGCTAGATCTTTTGAAAATTCTGCTTTTTCTTCGGCTGACAGCTCTATTCTGGCCAGCCTTGATATCTCTGTAATTTGTTTTTGGTCCATGAAATACTCCCAAGGCTTAAGATACGGGAAGGCCAAGATTTAGAACATAAAAAATGCCTTGCGTTAGCTGCCATTTATTGACCCGAGATAGAGACTAATATTTATAAGATTTATGGCTTACAAAAAAGAAAATTATGAGAAGTTGAAAATTGAAGTTATTGAACATAATTACAACTACCATGTTCTAGACCAACCAAAGATTTCAGATTATGAGTTCGATCAGTTGTTTTCAGAGCTTCTCAAAATTGAAACCGCCCACCCAGAATGGGTTACCGAGGACAGTCCTAGCTATCGAGTCGGTGGTGATCCACTTAAAGAGTTTGAGAAAGCTGACCATCGCCTCCCAATGCTCTCACTACAAAACACCTATTCCACAGAAGAGATTACGGCCTACGACGAAAGGCTAAAGAAGTTCTTAAAATCAGATAGAGACATCACCTATTTTTGTTCGCCAAAATTTGATGGACTTGCCGTAGAACTCATTTACGAAAACGGTTTGTTGACTCGAGCCCTAACCCGAGGAGACGGAACTACTGGCGAGGTCGTCACTGCAAATATTAAGACCATAAAAAGCCTCCCCCTCAAACTCAACACAAAGAATCCACCTGAACTTCTAGAGGTTCGAGGAGAGATTCTCATCTTTAAAGATGATTTTAAAATCATGAACTACACCCAACAAGAGCGCGGCCTTCAAGTTTTTGCTAATCCAAGAAATGCAGCAGCAGGAACTATTCGACAACTCGATCCAAAAATTGCTGCCTCGAGACCCTTGAGAATTTTTTGTTACGCCCCTGGAGTTACTCAAGGGATTCAATTTAAATCACAGAGTGATTTCGAAAAACAAATTCAAGAGTGGGGCCTACCCACTGTCCACCACGAAAGTGAAAAACAAAGCTTTAGTAAGTTTAAAGATCACTTTAATAAACTCCCTAAAGCGATTCGAGACTACCAAATCAATGCCCCCCAGGCGGAAGATCTCGATGACATCAAGGAATTTAGAAAGAAATCACTCGAAATAACCCATCAGTTTACCTCTCGCAGTTTTTCAAAAGCCTGCACATCTATCAAAGAAGTCATTGAGTACTATGAATACATTAATGATGTACGCCACTCTCTTCCTTTTGATATTGATGGCATTGTTATCAAGGTTAATGACTACAAGCTTCAAGAAGAGCTTGGGCAGGTTGCCAGAAGTCCTCGCTGGGCCGCTGCTGCAAAGTTTGCCCCCGAACAAGCTGAAACTATAATCAATGAAATCAAGGTCCAAGTCGGAAGAACAGGGGCACTCACTCCTGTTGCAATCATGGAGCCCATTAAAGTCGGCGGTGTTACTATTACCCACGCAACACTCCACAACCAGGATGAAATCGATCGCAAAGATATTCGTGTTGGCGACTCAGTCATCGTGCAGCGAGCTGGGGATGTCATACCTGAAGTTGTAGAGGTTTTAAAAAATAAACGCTCTAAAGACAGTAAGAAATTTAAAATTCCATCGAAGTGTCCAAGCTGTAAAGAAAAGGTCGTAAAACCAGAAGGCGAAGTTGTATCTCGATGTATTAATATTCTATGCCCATCAATTGTCAGTCAGTCTTTAAAACACTTCGTTTCTCGTCGAGCTATGAATATCGATAAGTTAGGTGATCGTATAATAGATATTTTTCTCGAAGAGGGAATGATTTCAGGTTTTTCAGATCTTTACCGGCTAAAGGCAGAAGATATTGAAAAACTAGATCGTCAGGGAAAAAAGTCTTCACAAAATATCGTCGCATCCATAGAAAAGAGTAAGAATATATCTCTTAACCGCTTCATATATGCATTAGGTATTCGCTTCGTCGGCGAACAGACCGCGCGGGCCCTCGCTAATCACTATCGAAGCCTCGATCGGTTTTTGGAGGCTCAACACGAGGAACTTATTGAAATTGAAGACATTGGTCCAAAGGTCGCCGAAAGTATCGTTAAAGCCCTAGAAAATAAGAACTTCGTTAAAGAAATAAAAGAGCTGGTTAAACAAGGGATACAATTCGAAAGTTCGGCAAAACCAGTTCAGTCCGACAGCCCACTGACTGGAAAAAAAGTGGTAATTACCGGAACTCTTCCCATTGGACGCAATGATCTAAAAGACCAATTAGAAACTCTAGGCGCTATCATCTCCGGATCTGTCAGCAAAAAGACAGACTACGTAATCGTCGGAGATGATCCTGGTTCTAAATTCGAAAAGGCCAAAAGCCTTAAAGTAGAAATACTCGATTGGGAGAAGCTAAAACCACTTCTCCCTTAATTTAGAATATATGAATTAAATGTGATCGATGACGATGTCGCGAGCCATGACTGTCTTACGACCGTCAGCCTTAGCAGACTCGTAACCTTTAGTACAAAGACGTTCGATGGCTTTGCTGAGCACATCGATTGTTTCTGCAGATGTATTACAATCGCCATTTTCTTTAATGTACTTTTTTACTTTGCTAGTAACGACCAAAACTTCAGCCATTATTTCCTCCGTATTAGGATCAAGACAGTTCAAGTTAACAGGCTCAGAGTCTAAATTAAGGTCTAGGTGAATTCAAAAAGAATTCACTCTGAGGGAGAATTTGATACTTGCGAAGCGTTATTCGGCGAGAATTGTCTCTTTTTTTTCGATTGATGCTGAGCGGCTATCGTTCTTTTTAAAGAACTCTTCTAAATCCCCCTCGTTGAACTTTAATAACTGGGCCTTTCGGCGACCTTCGTCACCAGGGGTAATCCAAACCGCCGCTCGATTTTCACTGACTTGTTTACAATGAATATCTTTAAAGGCCGGTGACCAGGTTCCAGGATTAAGATGTTCGATGGGGCCGATGACTTCGTGCCTAAGAATATGAGTATGTCCATGAACGATTCTTTCAGTACCCGTTACCATTGAAGCTAAACTTAGAATTCGTTCTTGGGGCTCTTTAAACTGACCAACTTTCGAAACAACTGTTCGGCTGTAGAAAATAAAGAACGGGGCAAAAAGTAATAGCGGAATGACTGTCCAATAGATCGATATATCAGTGAGCTGCTGGACCACCAAACTTATTTGTAAAACTAGAATTATGGAAAGTAAGAAGATAAAAGCTCGATCGAGCCAAAGCTCTCTAGCAAGGAGCCAAGGACTCTTCGATGCCGATGGAACGGAGAAGTTAAGCATTTCTCTGACCATTCTCGGAGTCGCATTTGATTTTGCCGCAATTTCTGCAACTCGACGCTCTACCAATAATGGATCTCTAAAGGCTGCCGTGAACTCATCCCTAACAGAGCGGAACAAAACCTGACTCGCACCCACCAGCCAATCAATAATTAAAAGGGGCTGGGCTCTGGCCATGTACTTTAAAAAGAACACGACATATTCACCGGCAGACATAATGAAATTTGATTCCACATAGGGATTAAAAAAACCCATGACATTAATCATGTACCGAGTTGCTAGATTGCCAAAAGGGATTCTTATTTCTACTTGGTTGTAACGTAGAATAAATGGGAACACAGGATTTTCTACTTTACAGTAGGGGTCGTATTGATGTCCGTGTTCGACCAGAGTATCTCTATTGGAGATGTAAAAGAACTCACAAAAACGAATCGCTTCTTGTCTTTCTGGATCCGGAGTAATTCTTTCGATAATTCTCTTTTGAACAGCCTCCCAATAGAGCTCCAAATCATGGTTTCCAATAACGAAAATTATTCGATTCCCATTTTTTAAAAATTCGCGAAGAGCTTCTAAAAAACCGGGGTGATCGTCTAATATCGTATCTATTTTATAAAGGCTCTTTCGCTCAGTTGATTTTAAGCCATACTTCTTTTCGTGAGCTTTTACCCTGAAACTTGGCTTTTCTGGATAACGAGTTACGGAATCAAAATCAAATATATCACCATTTAATACCAACTCAATGGGGTTGTCGCCTGCTTCTCTAACGATGAGTTTCAAAAAGCCCTCAATCTTATGATCAAAAAAAAATTCTTTTGTTTTGTATTTTTTCCAGAGCGGGTACTTGGGATGAACTGGTTCGGCCTCACATAAGTGGAGATCACTTATAATTGCTGTGTACTGCGCCTCTTTGAAATCCATACTATTGAGTCACATCCGTAGAAGCCGGAGGTTTTCTCCCCAGTATCCCAATCATAATAATTGATACTTCATAAAGAGCTACAAGTGGCACTCCTAGCATAACTTGGCTAATGACATCTGGTGGGGTGATTACCGCCGAGAGCGTAATAATGATCACTATGGCGTAGCGCCTTTTATCTCTGAGAAATTGCTGATCAATAACACCAATAATACCGAGAATGGTCAAAATAAGTGGAAGCTCAAACGCCGCACCAAAAACCAAAGTCGTTAGCGTAAAAAAGCCCAGGTACTCTTTGATAGTGATCATGGCTTGAGCCGTCTCTTGATCGTATTGCAAAAGAAAACCAAAAGCCATAGGGTAAACGAGATAGTAGACAAAAGACACTCCCGTTAAAAAGAGAACTGTTCCAGAAAAAATAAAACCGAGACCATATTTTTTCTCATTGTCGTAAAGGCCCGGCTCAACAAATTTCCAAACCTGATAGAGCCAAAAAGGACAGGACAATATCACACCACTTAAAAGAGCAATTTTAAGATGCGCCAAAAAAACATCCATTGGCCCCGTAAAAAAGATTTTCTGATCTGGTAAAAAAGTGCGGATGGGATCAGTAATAAATTCCATTATTATGTCACTAAAAACCAAAGCCCCTGCCATAAAAATGAGAATGACGATTAAAGAGTAAACGACTCTTTTTCTGAGCTCGGTGAGATGCTCTATGAGGCTTAATTCCCCTTCTGATGTTACATCTTCTTGATCCAGGGCCACTAATTGTCCTCTTTACTGGTTTTCTCAGGAGTTGCCGTGTCAGTTGAATTATTCGAAACTGCCTGTGCTTGTGAATCGGCGACATTATCGTCAACTATAACATTTCCAAATTCATCATGAGGGTCGAGGCCATCATCTTCCTCTTCTTGGATGCCCCAATCATCAGGAAGTTCATCAAGACCCTTTTTTAAATCATCGACAACCGTATTCTTTGTTTCATTAAACTGATTTTTGATTTCATCAACACCAGCTGCTTTTTCGATTTCGCTGCGAATATCTTGTTTAGTATCATTTACGAATTGAGTCGCTGAAGAACGTATGTCGTAAACTTGTTTGGAAATGTCTCCCGTCGCTCTTCGAAATTCATTAAGAAGACGAGCAACAACCCGAGCCACTTCAGGCAATTGTTTAGGACCTATAAAAATGAGTGCAACTATACCGACTACTACGAGTTCGGTGAAACCCATATTGAACATAGCCTATTTTATATCTTTTTTACTAGGTGGTCTATAAAGAGAAACCTATTGCTTCTTATTTCCAGTCGATTTCACAGGGGCGGTTATGACTCCGGCTTTGGTCAGTTGCTCTCGAGCAAATTCAGAACCGGTTTGTTCGTAGATTTCGTTAAGACGCAACAGGTCCTGCTCAAAAGTCGTAATCGACTTTTCGCGAATATAAGTGAGAACATCGACCATCTTCACAAATTGTCGAGAAATTTCCCTGTATACCTTTGCAAAAGTATCCTCTTGAATCGTTTGCGACAAAGATCCATAGGCCGTGGTACCCATTTCAACATAATAGCCGACATCGACGACTTTTCTGTTCAATGAAGGGCCAAAAAAACCACTGATATAAAGTGAGCTATCACCTAATTTTTTCAGTAGTTTAACCCGCTCATTAGTATTTGACTGGCCAGCGATTAAAAGAAGTTCTGCTAAGGTTTTACGCTGTTTTCGCCCCGATTCATCCTCAGAATCAAAGAGGTTGTGAGCAAATAGATAATGCTCTAATAAATCAACAATATAGCGAGAAACCATGGGGTAGGTATCAATCTTTCTTTCTTTGAAAGCCTCTTCAACGACTTCAGAAAAGTACTCTCCTGGCGAAGAAAATAACCCACTTTGTTGTGATGAATCTCCGTTGGAACCAGACATTTCACCTCCAGGTCACAACCCAACCGATCAGTCCACCCTCCATTATACCACTTTTTACACTAGTCTGCTGGGCCCCTTTGCCAATACAACCAAAGGTCTGGTTCGTCCTAGTCTGTCTAAAAATGAAACACTTTTAGAAGGGTTTCTTCGGGCCAATGGCAGAAATCACATGATTTCCCCCAAAAACCTTTTGCGATAACTCCCTCACCTTTTCTTTACTCACTGATTTAATGGAGTCAGAAAAATGATAAATCTCTTCTCCTGGGATGCCATATACTTCATTAAATAAAATCGAAGTATTGATCGACGACGTCCTCTGGAGGTCTATATCGTGACGCCCTATCAAAAACCTCTTTGCGCGATCCAGCTCCTTGTCTGAGATATCTTCCTGACAGAGCTTATCGAATTCAGCTTTCATCATCTTAATCGCGGTTTCGCCTTTTTCTGGCGAGCATCCAATGTAAGCTCCAAAATACCCCCCATCAAGACCTTCAAGTCGCATGGGCGCAACGGTGTAGGCTAAAGAAGCCTTGTCCCTCAACTCAATAAATAAACGACCACCCTGACCAGCTAAAATTGATTGGATGATTTGCATTACATAGCGATCGGGATCATCTAAACTCAATGCTTGAAAACCATAAATTATATGACTCTGCTCTTTTTCACTCTCCTGATAGGAGTATTTATTTTTATCAAGAGCGGGAACTGGTATTGATTTTTTAAGGGACGCGTTTTTTGAACTCTGAATGGCCGATTCAAGTTTTTCTTTCCACAAATCTACATCTACATCACCCGTGAGCACAATAGTACCATTTGTCGAGTAGATCATGCGGTCATAGTGTTTCTTCAAATCTTCACTTGTTATTTTATTGAGGTCTTCTAAAGAACCTAAGGGGTCTCTCGCGTAGGGATGAGTCGTAAATATTTGTTTTAAAAAATCGAGGGAACACAAAAAGGCAGGGCTATCTTGCCTGGCACGAACTTGCTCTCCAATCATGTGACGCTCCCTGTTTAGAATTCCTTCATCAAATAGTGGGGCTTCCATAACTGAGGAGTAGATTTCACTGGCATCTTTTTGAAAGGGGCTTAGACATTGAATCGATAGACCCGCCGTATTTCTTCCGCCAAAGGCCGAAAGGCTCCCCGCGATAGTTTCAATTTTATGCTGTATCTCGATTTCACTATAGTCCCTAGAACCAGAACACCATGTTCTAGACATTAACTCAGTAATTCCTACTTCATTTTCTTGTTCGATTCGGAGTCCACCAATAAATGCTGACTTAACAGCGACCACCGGAGCTTGTGTATCCCTTCGATAAATAAGTCGAGCTCCATTTGAAAGTTGATCTTTTATAATTTCGACTTTGCCTTCAGTCTTTCCTCCGAAACTCACATTCAGTTTTTTAAGTTTAATTTTTTTGGTAGGCTCAATTTTTCTCTTTTTATAGGTCTTTAGTGATTCTTCAAAGCTTGACTTCCATTTTCTTATTTTCTTGCGCGCCTCTTTTTCGTCCCCAGGTGTTGCCAAAACAATAGTCAAATTAGAGGCCTTTAAATATTTTCTAGCAACCCTTTGGATGTCTGACGCCCTTAAGGCGCTGATACGAGAAAGATATTTCTTAAAAAATTTGTAGTCTCCAGTAAGATCTTCGAGCATGCCTGCTTTTCTGGCTATCCCATCCACTGTTTCAACAGAATAGACCTCGTCACTCTCGAAAATCCTGATGGCCTTCTCCATTTCCTCCTGAGAGGGAGGGTCGGCGAGAATCATACCAAGTTCTTCATGAAGAACTTCTAAAATTTCATCCATATTATTGAAATTAAAATTAACTGAAATATCAAAAAGCCCGTAGTCTTTAGGGGTAAAGGTTCCGCAACCTACAGAATTAACCACAGGTTTTTGAACTCTTAACCGTTGTGTAAGGCGTGAACTCTCGCCTTGGCCCAGAATGAGGGCTAGCACATCAAGGGCGGCAATATCTTCATGAAGTACGCCTGGGATTTTCCAAGAAAAATGAAAGACACTTTCTTTGAACTGAGTCTTTTTAACTTTTATCCTAGTTTCTTTTTGCGGTTTTTCTTTGATCCTTTTTACTTTTTTCAACTTGTAGTCTTCAATGTCTTCGAAGTACTTTTTAATGTCCTTCTTCATCTCTTTAGCATCAAAGTCACCGGCCACTACCAGCTGCATATTCTGGGGAACGTAACGGCTCTCATAATAGTCTTTTATCTTTTTACGTGAAGATTTTTTGATCACCGATTCCCTTCCGAGGACGGGTAATCCATAGGGGTGTTCTTTAAAATTTGTTTCAAATAGAAGTCGTGAAGCTTGGCGACCTAAACTATCATTCGACCTCTTAATCTCTTCGAGTACGACTTCTCTTTCGTTATCGATTTCTTCTTTAACGAAAGAGGGGTGCCCCATCATTTCGCTGATCACTTCAAGGGCGACGTTGCTAAATTCTTTTGAAATAGTCACATAAAAGACAGTTTGATCAAAGGAAGTAAATGCGTTGAGTTCTCCCCCAGAAGTTTCAACTCGAGAAGCAATTTCACCGACATCAAATTTTTTGGTGCCTTTAAAAACCAAATGCTCTATAAAGTGACTGAGTCCCTCTTGACCCTTTTTTTCGTCCGCACTTCCAGTTCGAACCCACATTTGAGCAGAAATAACAGGGGATTTGTGACTTTCAATGAGCAGGACTGATAGGTTATTCTTTAATTTGAACTTTGTTGGCATTTATGGCTCCATCTGAAAAAAATAAATTTGGTATTTATGTCCATCTTCCTTTTTGCATTCAAAAGTGTAGTTACTGTGATTTCGCTACAGCTCCATGGAATCAAGGTATTGAAAATGACAAATATATAAGCCACCTTCTCAAGGAGATAGAAAACTGGAGTCAGTGGGTTGGTCCTCGCGAAGTGACTTCACTCTATTTTGGAGGAGGCACCCCTAGCCTCAGCAAACCAGAATCCATTGTAGCTATTGTACAAACTCTTGAAAAGCACGGATTCCCGCTTGTAGACGATGCAGAAATTGGACTCGAAGCCGACCCAAAAACCATAGACAAAGATCAAGTAAAAATGTTTCGCGATCACGGAGTAAACCGTCTGAGTCTCGGCATTCAAACCTTTAATGACAGTTACCTAGAGCAATTAGGGCGCTTTCATCGAAAAAAGGACGCCATTGAACTTCTCGAGTGGATCGATGAATTAGATTTTGTTTACACGGCTGATATTCTTTTCGCCCTCCCCAACCAAGATCTAGGAAAACTCAAAGAAGACCTCGATATATTTAAAAGCTTCTCACCAAAACATCTTAGCGCCTACGTGCTCACTCTCCCCGAAAAGCATCGCCTCATGAAAGAGAGTCCCGAGGAAAATTTAATTACCGACATGTTTGAACTGATTCGAGAAGAACTCTCCGCTCTAGGACTTCAACACTACGAAATTTCAAACTATGCCATTCCCGGCTATGAAGCTCAGCATAATACCCTTTACTGGACCAACGAAGAGTATTGGGGCCTTGGAATGAGCGCCCACAGCTACTTAAAGCGTGGACCCTGGGGAAAGCGCCTCTGGCGCCCCTCCGGGCTGAATTCCTATTACAAGTTCGTAAGCCGTGAAACTTCGGCCGTACAAGATACTGAATTTTTTGAAGATCTCGACGTCTTCGAGGCTCTATTTGATCGCATACACACCGCATTAAGAATGCTCTCTGGGTTTAATTTAAATCAGCTAATGGATGAATTTCCTAGAGTCTTAAGAGAACCTATAATGAATCGCTTTGCGGAGTTAGAGGGTGAAGGTCTTGTAGAGCAAAGTGGGGAAAGCTTTAAGCTCACGCGAAGAGGGCTTTACATTTTTAATAAAGTGTTGGAAATACTTACGTTTACGTCAGAAGATAGAGACTTAATTGACATTAGAAATGGGTAACCCATATTAAGTCAGGTAAGATGATGGAGGCCAATTTGTCAGAAAATGAAAATGACAAAAATTCAGTAAATGATTCAACTTCAGGTGATGAAGCTCAATATAATACTGTACCTGAACAAGAACCTGCCCAAGAACAAGCCAGCTCTCAAGAAGAAGATATACATCAACAATTTGATAAGCTTAAAAGCGAGTACCTATATCTCCGAGCTGAATTTGATAATTATAGAAAACAAGCGGTCAAAGAACGCTCTCAAGCTAGTAAGTTTGGTGCCGAAAGCCTCGCTCGAGATCTTCTCGGCGTTTTAGATATCTTAGAGGCCGCAATTAATTCAGAGGTCACTCCAGAAACATTACAAAATTATAAAATGGGCGTAGAGATGACGTTTACCGAGTTCAAAAATGCTTTGAGTAATAATCATATTACCATGCTCGACTCTGATGGAATTGCTTTTGATCCCAACCTACACGAAGCGGTTAGCAGTGAAGAAACTGATAGTGTTCCTCCGGGTCATATCGTGAAAACCTTTCGACGAGCCTATAAATACCACGACAAATTATTACGACCCGCCCAAGTTGTAGTTGCAACTGCAGGAGCCGGTTCTGACAAATCAAGCACTGGTGCTGGACCAGAAGACGATACCGATGTCTACGAAATTGATCTAGACGAGGAATAGGAGATCTGTGTCTAATAACAAAAATTTCTACAGCATATTGGGAGTCAAAAGGACTGCTACAGCCGAAGAAATAAAAAAGGCTTACCGTAAGCTTGCGGTCAAGTATCACCCCGATCGCAACCCTGGTGATAAAGCCGCCGAGGATAAGTTTAAAGAAATTACCGAAGCCTACGACGTTCTCAAGGATCCAGATAAGCGAAAAATGTACGACCAGTTTGGTTCAGCAGGAGCCCAGCAAAGGGGGGGCAAGAATCCCTTTGAAGATTTTCAAAATTACCAAGGTGGCGCCAATCAAGATTCCTTTCAGGATTTCTTTGGAGATATCTTCAATGATTTCTTTCAAAATAAAGGTCAAGCGGGAGCTCAAGGTGCTACTCAAGGTCGTACGAGAAAGAAAAAAGGGGCCGACCTTCGTTATAACCTCAACATCACTTTAGAGGAAGCCGCCCGCGGATGTGAAAAAACTGTAAACTTTATTCGAAAACGTGGTGGAAAAGACGAAAATGCGAAATTATCAATAAAAGTACCGGCGGGTATCCGTTCGGGGCAGCGATTAAAATTAAGAGGAGAGGGCGACGGACCCCTTGCGGCGGGCGGAACCGTTGGCGACTTGTTTGTAATCATAAATATTGTCGACCACCTTATTTTTGAGCGACAAGAAAACGATGTCTTCTTTGAGCTTCCGATTTCGTTTGTTGACGCGGTTTTAGGTACCAATGTTGATATTCCCACACTCACAGGGAGAGCAACTTTTAAAATTAGTCCTGGGACTTATTCCGGCCAAACCTACCGCCTGAGAGGCAAGGGAATGCCAATTGTCGGCAGTAACGGAAACGGTGATCTCCTTGTAAGAATTTTAATCGACGTTCCAAAATTAGTGACTCCCGATGAAGCACGGCTCTTAGAGAAGTTAAAGGACGTTGCGCAGAGCGGTACTCTCATTCAAGAGTTTCGCGAGAAGCTTAAAAAGTTAAAATAGGCCTAGATCTAAGTCGAAAGGTGATTTGAATGTCAGCACTAAGATTAACTGTATTTCTCCTACCTGCATTCATTCTTCTATCGTGTGTTTCAAAACCAAAAAAAGTTCCACCAGTAAAAGCCCCCGCAACAGCCGTTCAACAGTACAAAAAAGCTGGTGAACTCATTAAACAAGGAAAACGCTCGAGCGCCGTTAAGCTTTTGAAGAAAATCAAAAGCCAGTATCCAAACTCCGATGTGGTCGATGACGTCAATATGGATCTTGGTCAACTTTACCTATCGATTGCTAATTACAAAACATCAATAAATTACTTTAGAGAAGTTATTGATTCCGTTTACTTTAGTCCAAGAGAGACCGAGGCACTTATTTATTTGGCCCGGGCTCACACACGACTTCGAGAGTACAAGAAAGCACTCAACTATTTAGATACCGCTGAAGAGGCCGTGGACCTTAATGACGTTTTGATCGTTACGATGTTTCAGGTGCGATTAGAAATTGCTCGAGAGACCAATGACAAATTTGAATATTTGAAAACCTTGGTTAAAGTTTCAAAAGCCCATCCCAACCCGCAACAAAAAGCTCGATTCAAAAGTAAGGCCGTTGAGTTTATCGAAAGTACTTTGCCCGAAGGCGACCTCGAAAAAATCATTGATGATCGATCCTACGACTTTTTACGGATTCCCGCCCTATATCGCTATGCCGTGTTTTTAAATGATCAAAGACAATTCTCAAAGGCAGGCCGTTACCTAGAAGAAATTATCGAAATCGACCCTGAATCCGAATACGCTGAAAATGCGAAAATCATGCTCACGCAAATCGAATCGCGAAGAATCGTCGACCCACAAACCGTAGGCGTTGTTTTACCACTCTCTGGAAGACTCGGTAGTATTGGTTATCGCGTCCTTCGTGGAATTCAAATGGGTCTCGGAATATACGGTGGCAAACGTTCAAACATAAAATTGGCGGTGCTCGACAGTGAAGGAAACCCTGATACCGCACGAAGAGCAGTTGATCGCCTCGTTTCTGAAGATCACGCCATAGCAGTTATAGGAAGTTTACTCAGTAAAACAGCAACGGCCGTTGCATCTAAAGCCAATGACTACGGCGTTCCCTCGATCGCCCTTTCACAAAAGTCGGGGATCACGCAAATCGGACCTTCTGTATTTAGAAATGCTTTAACGAGCAAGATGCAGGTCGAATACCTCGTGGATTTGGCCATTAACAAATTAGGATTAAGAAAATTCGCAATTCTTTACCCCAATGATCCTTATGGTGTTGAATTTGCCAACCTTTTCTGGGAAGAAGTTCGATCTAGGGGTGGGGACATACGTGCAGCCCAGTCTTATGTATCTAAAGAAACTGATTTCAGAGGCCCAATAAAAAGGCTTGTTGGAAGCTACTACCTTGAAGATCGCATGGATGAATATAAAATTCGTATGCGCGAGTGGGTAAAAGAAAATGGCGGAAAGACGAGCCGGAAATCACCTCCAGACGATCTCCTCCCTCCTATTATTGACTTCGATGCCCTATTTATCCCAGACGTTCCAAAGGCAGTCGGTCAAATTGCACCGATGCTCGCCTATAATGATGTTAAAGACATAAAACTCCTGGGAACCAATGTCTGGAATAGAAAGGACTTAGTTCGCCGTGGTCAAAAATTTGTAGAACAGTCCCTCTTTCTCGATAGCTTTCTTGAAAACGATGTCACTTTTAAGAATTCTGCTTTCTATAAAGAATTTGTTCGTACCTTTGGCTACCCTCCAGGAATTTTTGAAGTTCAAGCCTATGATAGCGCACTATTCCTTAGACAGGCCCTACTCTCGGGCGCTTCTAATAGAATAGATCTAACTGAAGCTATGATGAAAACTCAAAGCTTTTCTGGCGCAGTAGGAAAAATTGCAATTAATGAACAGCGTGAATTTGAGCGGCCTATGGTGGCTCTCACTGTTGAAAACGGCAAAATCATTCCATTTAAGAAGGCCCAGTAGAGGCTTATTCCTACTATAAAAATTTTTAATAGAAATTTTTTAACCCATTTTGGAACCAGTATTGTCCAAGAAGCACCTAAGTCGAAATACTTAGGTAGAGTCAGGGATGACTCGGTAATTAGGATGATTATTTAGACACAAAGGGGATAAAAAATGGATCATTTGACTGATGAAATTATCAAGGATTGTCGAGACCGGCTCCTTTCGACGAAATCTGAGCTATTAAACCGACTCAAAGAAATCAAAAGAGAATACGATAGCAATGATTTTGGCGGTGATGAAGCCGACCAATCGATGAGTGTTTTGGCCGAAAATGAATTTCTAGCCAATCAAAATCGAATTAGGCATCAGCTCGTAGAAGTAGAGAGTGCTCTTGCTCGAATCGAACAAGGCCGCTATGGGATCTGTGAAGAAACGGAAGAGTTCATAGAAACAGAGCGACTCAAAGCCATCCCTTGGACTCGTTTAAGCATCGAAGGTGCCGAAGTACGAGAAGCCATGGAAAAGCGTTTTGCTCGTTAAGTTATTAAAATATCATGGTTATTAATAAAAGAAACAAGGATGTTTAGAGTGAAGAAGTTCCTTGAAAAGAAGAAATTGGCTCTTATTAATTTAAGAAAAGAGTTGCTCTGCCAATCGAATTTTAACAACGAGAGTGACTCTTTTTTACGATCTTCGAATCTGCAAATTAAATTATCAGTCATCGATGAAGAGCTCGCATTAATAGAAAACCAAATTGCCCGCGTTGAACTCGATAAATTAAAAACAAATCTCAACTGGTATGAAGAAGCTCGTTTGAGCGCCGAAATAATTCACTAAATGCAAACCAGCCAAAAGCCGCAGCCAGCAAGACTTTTGCCGGTCCATATCGTCAAACTTTTACACAGATCAAGTTTGTTTACGCCCCCTTTGTCCGGTACTAAAAATAAAAAAACCCTGGATTTTCAATAAATTCCGGACTTTTTCCCATCTAATTTTCTTAAAGCCATCGCTAAGAAAACCGAAAAGTATCTTAAGAGAATAGGTTAACTTTTGCCCGCCCATGCGGAGGATCGAATGGCTATAGATGATAAAGTGATTGATATTCCAGAATCTCTACCGATGCTACCTGTACGAGATATAGTAATTTTCCCGTACATGATATTGCCTCTTTTTGTAGGTAGAGAAGCATCAATTCATGCAGTAGAAGAATCCCTTTCGAGAAATCGACTTATCTTTTTGTCTTCACAAAAAGAGATTACTGAAGAAAACCCTTCAGAAGAGTCTATTTACAAGACTGGAACTATTGCAATGATCATGAGAATGAGAAAACTTGCCGATGGGCGAGTTAAAATACTCATTCAAGGTGTGGGAAAAGGAAAGATCAAAAAGTTCGTTAAAAACAGTCCTCATTTTGAAGTTGAAGTCGATAAAATCGACGAATCAACTCTTGATAATCAAAATGAAGAAATGCCGACTGCAGATATCGATACATTGATCCGCCATGCAAAAGAACAATTAGAAAAAGTGATCGCTTTAGGCAGAATGCTTTCTCCAGACATCTTATTAGTATTAGATGATGTGTCTGATCCTGGGCGATTAGCCGACCTCATTGCTTCGCACCTTAATCTTAAGGTTGCCGATGCGCAAAAAGTTCTTGAAACTCAAGACCCTATCTCTCGTCTTAAATTAGTAAATGAAATATTAGCAAGTGAACTCGAAGTACTGCAAATGCAGGCCCGTATCCGCAACAATGCTAAAGATGAAATGAACAAGTCTCAAAGAGAATATTTTTTACGCGAGCAAATGCGCGCTATAAAGAATGAGCTCGGCGAGCAAGATAGCAAGTCGGAAGAAATGGATGAACTAAGAGAAAAACTATTGAATGCCGGAATGCCGGACGAAGTTCAACAGGAAGCTCTTAAGCAACTTGGTCGCCTTGAGCGAATGCATCCTGATGCTAGTGAAGCTTCGATGGTCAGAACTTATCTTGACTGGTTAGTTGATCTTCCATGGAAAAAAGAAACTGCTGATAGCCTTGACCTCCATGTCGCTCAAGAAATCCTTAACTCAGATCACTACGGTCTGGAGAAGGCTAAGGATCGTATCATGGAATTCCTCGCTGTTAGAAAACTTAAAAACGATATGAAGGGACCAATCCTTTGTTTCTGCGGGCCTCCAGGAGTTGGTAAAACATCTCTCGGTAAGAGCATCGCAAAGTCAATGGGTCGCGAATATCATCGAATTGCCCTTGGTGGTGTTAAAGATGAAGCAGAAATTCGTGGTCACAGAAGAACTTATGTTGGTGCGATGCCTGGTAAGATCATTCAAGCCCTTAAGCAGGTAGCAACTAGAAACCCTGTTATCGTGCTCGACGAAATCGATAAATTAGGTAGTGACTTTAGAGGTGACCCTAGTGCTGCGATGCTTGAGGTTCTTGATCCAGAGCAAAATGCTACTTTTAGGGACAACTATCTCAATGTAGATTTTGATCTCAGTAAAGTGCTTTTTATCGCCACAGCGAACGTGTTAGAAAATATTCCACCGGCTCTTAGAGATCGTATGGAGTTAATTAATATCACTGGTTACACAGAAAATGATAAGCTTTTCATCGCTAAAGAACACCTTGTTAAACGTCAACTCGACGGTAACGGTGTAACTGCTGAGCAAGCTAAATTCACAGATGACGGACTTAAATTCTTAATTTCACATTACACTCGCGAAGCCGGGGTTAGAAATCTCGAAAGAGAAGTCGGTTCTGTATGTCGAAAGATCGCTAAAAAAGTAGTCATGGGTGAGGTTGAAGAAGTCACAGTAACTTCAGAAACAGTACCTGATCTTCTAGGGGCCCCTCGCTTCTTGCGTGATCAAAAACTTAAAGAAGATAGTGTTGGAATCGTTACGGGTCTTGCGTGGACGCAGGCTGGTGGCGAAACCCTCTTTGTTGAAGCCCTCAAAATGAAAGGCAAAGGCGGCCTTGTTCTTACGGGTCAAATGGGTGATGTCATGAAGGAATCTGCGACAGCAGCTCTTTCTTACGCCAGAGCCCACTCGAGAGAACTCGGAATAGAGGATGAGTGGTTTGAAAATCATCAAATTCACATCCACATGCCTGCTGGTGCCATCCCTAAAGACGGCCCTTCAGCTGGAGTGACTATTGCGTCAGCCATCATTTCACTAATGACTGATGTTCCAGTGAGAAAAGACATCGCCATGACTGGTGAAGTGACTCTTGCGGGACGAGTGCTTCCAGTAGGTGGTATTAAAGAAAAAGCTCTTGCAGCCCTAACCTCTGGAATCAAAACAGTTATTGTTCCTTTCCAGAATCAAAAAGATGTTTCAGACATTCCCGAGCAGTTTAAGAAAGAACTTAAATTTGTTTATGTCGAGCATCTCGATGAAGTATTACAAATTGCATTACTTAAAGGCAAAAAGGCTAAAACAAGCACAGAGGAATCTGGAGAAGAAGAAACCTCAATTACTGCAGCCTAGCCTCCAAAAAAATATTCCATTACTAAAAGCCCACTAATTCAGTGGGCTTTTTTTGTATTGATGTCTTTAAGTCATATCGAAGTCGGTAATTTGAATGATGGGTTTAGCTCTTTAGCTCTTTAATGATGCTTTGTAAGCGATAGTTTTCAGACTCTAATGCGCGAACAAGAGTCTTTAAATCCGTGACTTCAGTTTTAAGCTGAACCAACTGCTCTTCTTTTTCTTGAAGAATGGTCATGTAAGCTTTTTTAATTTCGTCCAGAAGTACTTTTGTGGAAAGAAAAGTCTCCGAACTTTTTGGTTCCACATTAGATGAAGCCTGATAATTGGAAGAGTCAGATGGAACTCCCTGCGAGGGATTCTGGTAGTCTTGATAAATATCATGGTCTTCAACGGACTCGTTAGTATAATTCACATGGGAGTTAATTTGATTTTCGCTGTTATCCATTGGTTCTGAATCGAGTGGAATATCAAAATCATTTGCATCAAATTGTTGATTAAAATCACTTTCCACAGAACCTTGTGGAGCAGAAACCTGAACTGATTTTTTCAAAGGAACTTTTTCCGTAACAGCTTGGGATAGGTTTCGATCAAGAAGAAGATACTTCCCTTTATCTTTTCGAAAGGTAATTTTATCGGCCTTAATACGCCGACGAAGAGTCGAAACACTCACTCGATACTTACTGGCATAGTCTGTCAGGGAAATCCACTGTTCCATAATTACCTCTGAATTCAAAAATAACACAGGTGAGCAGCAGGTCTAGCCGAAAGTGGATATTCATGAAATTAGTCTATAACTTATTGAATTAACTAAATATTTGCATTGAACAGGACTTATGAATAGTCACTTTGACCAAGGTCGAGTAGGCATGGATAAGCCCTTGAAACTACTCAAAAAAGTGCAAAAATTGGAGAGTGAAGTTCAAAGAGAAAAAGAAAATAGCCCTCGCCCTCAGTGGTGGTGGTATCAAGGCTGCCGCATTCCACATTGGAGTTTGTCTCGCTCTACGCGAAAAAGGCTTCAGTTTTGCCGGTGGAAGCCCTGCCGAGGTTGAACGGAATTTTCCAGAAGATAACCCACTCACGATTCGCTCCTATGTCGGTTCAAGTGCCGGTTCGGTTATTAGTACGTTTTTAGCCTCAGGATTTTCAGTTGAGGCCATCATAGAAGCTTTCGAGCGCGGCGTACGCACTGACCTTCATAAACTAAAACGAGCCGATGCCGATTACGAAAACATGACAAAGTTAAAGCCAATTACCTATCGGGATATATTTAATCTCAATGGCGGAAGCTTTATTAAGTTTGTACCCAATGTTTTGCGAAGACGCTCGATGATTACCGGTGGTCTCGAGGCATTGGTTAAAAATGGGTTTAAAATTGATGGTCTTTTTACTACGCGCGGTCTTGAAAGATACTTTCGCCGACACGTATGGCCGCAAAATCGATTCGATAGCCTTGGGGTAGAACTCTATATTATAGCTACACAACTCAATCACTCTCGAAAAGTGGTTTTTGGTAATTTCGGAAAAACCTGGAAGACGGGTACAATTAAGTACGCTGACTTCTCAACTATCAGTCAATCGGTCGCTGCCAGCGCTAGTCTGCCTCCCGTTTTTGCACCCTATAAAATTCGCAATCAAAAAGGGAAAGAGCTATTCTTTTTTGACGGAGAGATCAGAGATACACTCTCGACCCACGTTGCCGCCGACCACGGTGCTGATTTAGTAATTTCCAGCTACTCCATTCAACCCTACCATTACACCAAGGAGTTTGGCAGTCTGTCGAATTATGGAATTCCCATGATAATCAACCAGGCTCTTTACCAGGTCATCGAACAAAAAATTCAAAAACATAAAGAATATCAATCGCAAATTAAAAGTATTCTTAAGGCCGTGGATGGTTATTTTAAACAAACGGACTTACCAGAAGAACATCGCGACAAACTCAAACAAATAATTATTGATCGAGTGAATTTTCAACCGAACACCGATTACTTGTATATCCATCCAAGTCCACTGGACCACGAAATGTTTTTCGTGGATCACTTTAGCTTAAACCCCAAAATTTTGGGGCGAATTGTTCACATCGGATTTAAATCTGCTCTGAACGAACTTAGAAAACATGATATATAAATTTGAAAAGAAATAAAAAGGAGTTAGCTCATTTAGGCTTGATTAACTCGCTGCCTTTTTGGACTTTGGCTTCTTGCTGCCTTTCTTTTTTTCTTCGCGTTCTTTTTTGATTCTTTGTGCTTTTTCTGCAAGATAGTTACTGTCTTTGTAACATTGATTTGCTACTTCAGTATCCATAGTAACAATCGGATCCGGCACGCCCTCAGAGTTGTTGGTCTTATTCATTTTAATCAACATTTTAAGTTCGCTTCTTTTGGGGACCAGGTACTTATAGTTTAAAGTCATGCACTGGCACATCTCTCGAGATTTTCCTAAAGCGATTTTCTTTTGAGCTGCTTCAAAACAGGAGTCATTATATTCCTTTAAGAACTCTTTTTGCGATTTTGCAAAAAGAGGACTCGAAACGAAAAGAAGAATGATTACATATATGCTTCGCTTAACCATTTTGTCATCACCATCAAGCCAGGGCTTCTGCCACTGTTTCTAAAGTTTGCATCACAACTACTTGCCAAAAGAGTGCTCGTAATTTGCTGACCAATTCCATGTCTTCCTTCTGGATCTACTGGTCTTCCATTCATTCTATTCTCATAATGTAAGTGAGCACCTGTAACACGTCCAGTATCGCCAACATAACCTATCAAATCGCCTTGCCTTACACGCTGGCCTTGCCTCACTCTAACTCGCGAAAGATGGCCATAAACTGAAGAGGGGCCATTTCTTACCGCTTGTCCACAATAACCTTGGCTCGAAGCATAGGCAAACTCTTCAGTTGTCATGCGTCCTCTTCCATGTGCAATTACAATCACGTTTCCAAAGCTACCACAATTGCCAGCCCTCGCTACAACTCCATCGGCCGAAGCGTATACTGGAGTTCCAATTGAAGCCGCTATATCACAACCATTGTGAGCCCTCGATCCACCAAAGGGGTGGCTAACTGGTCTTGCGGAAAAATCTCGATATCCAGCACGACACCCCTGACATTCACAAAGTGGAAGTGCATAATCGGGAGTTCTCACTGGTTCGCTTGGGTCATATACAGCGTTAAAAATCGCGGGATCTTCTCCGCCACGCCCTCTATAATTAGTATCCGCTCGAAACTGCGCATCTGGTGGTCGATAACTATCGCCAAATGCATCCGCATTGGGAGCCATTACCGCCATAAGACTTATGTTAATAAAAACCAAAACCAATAATTTAAAAATTAAATTTCGCTCGTTCATGCCATTTATTAATACAAAGGCGATGCCGAAACTTTTTTGATACTTTGTTCAATAACTTCAAATGGTTAACTTTTTAGGCTGTAAAAATATTAATCATTTCAAAAACAGGTGTAAAACAATTTTTGTCAGGTGACCATTACCTCTGTCTCATAATGATACATTATTGATTTCCATAACTTAGCTTAGAATCAATCAAAACTGTTTGATGCATTACTCAAATTGTATCAAAGTTAGACATTAAAAAACCCGACTAATTGAGCGTCGGGTTCTTTAAAAGAGAATATCTATTGAGTTTATTCAAATTCCATTTGTTAAATCTCTTTTTCTAGGGCCTTCATATTCTCCCGGACCCAATCATGGTTTTCGTCAGAGATCAGAGCTACATAAACCGTTTTTCCACAATTGCGAGAGAATAAACCCGTAAGACCCGCGGAAAAAACGCCGAGAATTTTAACTTGGTTTTTGTGTATAGCTAGGACCGGTCCACCCGAGTCTCCAACACAGACTCGAAAGCCCTGTTCGGTTCTATAGGTTCCACTATTGAAATCTACTGACTGAAGATCTAAAGCAGTCGCCTTTAATTCTCCAGCAAGTGTATTTAATTGTTCGCGAAACTTTCTAAAGAAAGGCAAAATGATATTCTTTTGACCTGCACCGAGACCGAGTACTTGTTCGAGAACCGGGTCAGAATCTATGTTTTCAGGAAAGTTGTAGAGTTTTGCATGCTGCTTAACTGTATAACCGCCTTTCTTAAAAGTCAGTAGACCGATGTCATAGGATGCGGCTGAGTCTAAACCGAGCTCTTTAGCGACATCACTAAAGTCTTCATGCATCCTAGTTTTATAATCACCTTTTTCGATCACTTGAATGTCTACTGGCTCAGACCCTTTAAAAGTAATCACCATAAGCTCTTCAAAGTGATCCGCCCATTCAACACAATGAGCTGCCGTGAGAATAGTTCTCGACGAAATAAAAGTGCCTGTACACTGCTGAAGCGCTTGAGCTCCCGGCACTTCGATGACAGCAAGAAACTTTACCGTATACTTAGATACCGATGACGCTTTACTGATTTTTCCCTTACCACGTGGAGTATGAAGTGCGAATGCGTTTAACGAAAGAAAAAGGCCCAACAGGGCAATTGTGATCAATTTCATAGATCCTCCCAACACCGGGAGGAAATTCACTATATTTGAGGCCTCAAAGCAAACTGGAGGCTCCTAAATTGTACTTATTTTAGGAGATTTGCTCTCATTTGTTGTTTTTTTATAGAAAAATCCCCTGAAGAGCATCCAGGGGAGTGATATTTAAGTCCAATATTAAATTAAAGTCCTGTAATTACGGACTTTTGAACCACTCTGAAAAGAGAGGCTGAAAGGATTCCAAAGACCACAATAAAGACTGCGGAAGCAACCAAGGTCGCTTTTGTGAAGACCAAACGAGTTTGGATCTCATTAGGTTGATCCTCAGACATGTACATGTAAACAACTGGTTTGAGATAGTAATACACACTAATCACAGAGTTAATAACACCCCAGAGCGATAGCCAAATAAAACCCTGATCCATCGCTGCTGAAAATAAGTAAAACTTAGAGAAAAAGCCAAGGGTTGGTGGAATTCCAGCTAAACTCAAGAGTAAAATAGCAAAAGAAAGAGCTACTAATGGTGCCTTTAAAGAAAGCCCCTTAAGGCCATCGATATTTAAAATTGTAGTCTCCTTCTTTTCAAAGAGAGCGACGAGTGCAAAGGTACCAACAGTCATTAGTGAATAGGCGAAAATATAAAAGAGTAGGCCTGTCGCTCCACTATCAAAGTTCTCACCAAATCCAGCAGAGATAATTCCAACCATCATATACCCGGAGTGAGCAATACTTGAATAGGCGAGCATTCTTTTTAGATTAGTCTGCTTAAGGGCCGCAACATTTCCTACGGTCATCGTAAGAATCGCCAACCACTGCATAACATTCAAAAAATCGAGATCTTCGAGTCTAAAAAAGTTAGCCGAAGTAAAAATTCTTAAAAATGCCAAGAACGAGGCCGCCTTCACAGCCGTCGACATGAGAGTTGTTACTGGCGTCGCAGCTCCTTGGTAGACATCTGGAGTCCAAGCGTGAAATGGGAAAACAGAAACTTTAAAAGCAAATCCCACAACGATCATCAATAAACCAATTACAAACAGCTTATTCGAATTAAATAGATCAACAGCATTTGATGTTATAACGGGGATTGATGTCGATCCCACTGAACCATAAACAAATGAGATACCAAAAAGGAATATAGCGGAAGCGAAAGAACCCAATACAAAGTACTTAAACGAAGCCTCTTTTGATAATGTTCTTTCACGAGAAAGAGCAATAATCACGTAAAGAGCCAATGACATAAATTCAATAGCAATAAACGTAATCATTAGATCGTTCGACATAACGACGAGGACCATTCCAATAATTGAATTGAGAGTCAGAAATAGATACTCAGAAAACTGTTTTCCTCGCACAGCAATATGGTCATAGGACAACAAGAGTGTAATCGCTCCTAAAAAATATATGAGATAACTAATCCAAATACCCATGCCATCAATAACTATGGCACCAGAAAAAGCTGTAATAAAAGGCTCTTGTGATTCTCTCAACATATTAGAAATGACTGCGAAAGTCGTTCCCGAGGCACCTAATAAGCCGAAAAATCCCCAAATCACTGCAGCAAAAGGTTTAAGTTCTCGATTTCCTCTTAACATTTTAAGAGTGATCGGAATCACACTCGCAATAAAAAGTATAATCAAAGGCAGAATTAGAATGGGTTCCCTGAGGGTATTAAATTGTACATCCATTAGAGTGTCTCCCCTTCTTCTTCATCTTTCTCAACGATCAAAGCCGTTTTTGTATGAGAATCTTGATTGGCGTCCTTTAAAGTGAGTTCATAGTTTTCTCTATTATTAACCAAATAATCGAGACTTGGTTTTGACCAATTCAAAAAGTGATCGGGGAACAAACCCATCCAGAAGACCATGATCACCAATGGTGCCATCACAACAATTTCTCTGAGACTCAGGTCTTTTAAGACACCCTTTGTTTGGTTCATTAATTCGCCCTCTGTACCAAAGAAAATTTTCTTACACATCCAGAGCATGTAAACAGCACCAAACACCACGCCTGTTGCAGCAAATATTCCGTATACTGGATTTGCCTGGAATGTTCCAAGAAGAATCAAAAATTCACCCACAAAGCCATTTGTCATCGGAACGGCAATACTCGAAAAAGTAATGATGAAAAATAATATTGTATAGATTGGAAGAATCTTAGCGAGACCACCATACTTTACAATTTCACGGGAATGGGTCCGGTCATAGATCATTCCTACTAACAAGAAAAGCCCACCGGTACTAATACCGTGATTTAACATCTGGTAAACTCCCCCGGTGACTCCGTAGGCATTAAGGGCAAAAAGACCGATGATCACATAACCCATGTGAGAAACCGAAGAATAAGCCACTAGCTTCTTCATGTCGGGCTGAACCATAGCAACCAATGCTCCGTAAATAATTCCGACCACACCTAAGAGCATAAATAGCCAGGCCCAATGTGCTGCCGCATCCGGAAACATTGGAATGACAAATCGAAGAAAACCATAGGTTCCCATTTTCAACATAACAGCTGCTAAAACGACGGAACCCGCAGTTGGTGCTTCAACGTGAGCGTCAGGTAACCAAGTATGAACAGGAAACATAGGGACCTTGATCGCAAAAGCTATGGCAAATGCAAAAAAGAGAAGAGTTTGAGGGTTTAAAAAGTCATTAGCTATAAAAGGAATATTGAGCCGATAGAAATCTAAAACATTCGCGCTCAGTGCTCCGCCCTGGGCATCCACCTGGAAAATCAAATAAATGATCCCAAGTAACATTAATACAGAGCCGGCCATGGTAAAAATAAAGAATTTCAAGGTGGCGTAGATCCGTCTCGCTCCTCCCCAGATTCCAACAATGAAATACATTGGTACGAGGGATAATTCGAAAAAGACGTAAAACAATATAGCATCGAGAGCGAGGAAGGAGCCAAGCATCGCCGTTTGCAAAAGAAAGAGATTTAAATGAAAGAACTTCACTCTCTTCGTAATACTCTCCCAACTTCCAAGGATAATTAGTGGTGTGAGAAAAGTAGAAAGAATCACAAGCCAAAGTGAAAGTCCGTCGATTCCTACAAAATAGGTGACGCCAATTTCAGGTATCCAAGGAATCTGTTCGGCCAACTGAATTGCCGCCGAAGAACTATCAAACTTAAATAACAAACCGAGGCTTATTACAAAATGAAGAGTGGCGAAAACTAAAGACGACATTCTTACGGTTTTATCAGATGGCATCAGGGCAATGATGACCGCGAACAAAAGTGGTAGAAATACAATTAAACTTAATAATCCCATAATTACCCCATCACCACTGCAAAGATGACAACAACGACACCTAAGAGAATTAGAAGAGCGTATTGCTGGATATTACCGGACTGCATAGAGCGCACACTTGAACCCGCGCCCTTCACCATATCACTTGTCCAATAAGAAATTTTA
>JAUHWN010000193.1 GCA_030424665.1 Bdellovibrionia bacterium
GCTCAGGCATAGCCATGGCAGCCATTCTGCGAGTGCCGGGGTCAATTTAAGACTCATCCAAAAAACATTGGGCCATAGCTCACTGGCTACGACTCAAATATACCTAGACACCAATCCCAATGAGAGTAGTGCTCTCGAACTGACTCGCTTAAAATAATTCAGTTAAAAGGATAGAGCCTGAATGGGTTTTTGGTTTTTCGCCTGAGAAACCCAAACAACTTGCTTTAGATTTCTTGCATCTTTTGGTGCGCTAATCTTTTTAACTCTAGCTTTATAGATTGTATGGCCCAATTTTTGACCTGTGCGAACAAGACTGGTACTTTGCATATCTAAGACGATAAAATCTTGTTTGAGAGCGCGACCTGAGTTCTCTCCTGCACGAACATTGGTTGTGATATCATTAGAAATTAGTGCATAGTTCACTCTAACATTTACCCCCAGATCCTGTGTCGAAAGAAATTGAACCTCTAATTCAGAAGACTCTTCACTAATGCGAATTTTTCCCACTCGGTCTTTACTTTGTGTTAATTGCCCTGAATTTCTGCTTCGCCATTCCATTCCGTTGAGGACAAACATGGGAGTGTAAACTGTTCGTGCAGACCAAATTTTTGCGTACTTACGTTGACGATCGGTAAATTCAGATTTAGAAAAAGGATCTTTCCAACCCAAATAATCCCAGTAATCGACATGCAAAACGATCGGTATAAATTTTTCGTACAAATCCGGATGGTTCTTTAAACTAGAAACCCATTTTTGCGCTGGAGGACAACTGGAACAGCTCTGTGTGCTATAGAGTTCAAGAAGCTGAACCTGAGTTTCAGGGCTTTCGTGATAATTGTTCTTAGCAGCGAGTCCCGGATAGATTCCCCACAAAATAATCACATAGAAGAAGAGTAACGGACGTATTCTCACAATGTTTCCTTTCTTTTTGAGCCCACGGAGATGAATTCGCAAAATAGGGGATAATGTTACATCTTCACTCTGAATTAGACCCTAACTAACCGTTTTTACCAGGTTCTCGACATTTAGGTGTCTCATTTTAAGACGCTCCTAGAAAAGACCCTAATGCACGGCAAAATTGATTCATTTACAAAGCTTTTCTTGTACTTTAACTAACCCTCGATAAGATTTTTTTTCAGGGGCAAGGGAGTAAAAATGAAGTACATTATTTTTTCAGCAATTATTTTCTTGAGTTTATCGGGACATGGAAATTCAGAATGTGCTCCAACTACAGTTTTCGGAAACTTTGGTTCAGGACGTGGTGGCCCGGGATTAAATCCCTCTTTTCAAGATGTTTTTTCTTCGATGGAATCTTTGAGACTGAAAACTCAGCTAAAAATCGATCAAAATCGCCTCAGAGATTTGGAAACTGATTTCACTGAAGAGGAGCAACTTTTTAACCGTGGAATTCGAACACAAAGTCAATATGAAGAAAAGCGCTATGAGCTAAGAAGAACTCGTCTACAAGTGAAAAAGTCTCAATGGTCCCTTGAGAAAAGTCACCTCAGGAAGCTTTGGAATAAAGAAAGATCTCAAGAAAACGGCGAGACTTCCAAAGATCTAGCCAAAGACTACTCCAAACGTTTTTGGGCTATAAACTTCGACGAAGTAAAAACTCAAAAAGAAATTTTTGATCTTGAGGTTGCTCATCTGAAAAATCGCATAGGCAAGCTCGATCGTCTCAATGAAAAGGGCTTTGTTCCTTCAAGTGAAGTGGATTCTCTGCAAAGACAAATGCGGGACGCACGTATTCGATCACAGGGTGAATTTGAACACCTGAAAATTATTAATCGAGCAGGATGCCTTGAAAAGGTGTTCAAAGAATCGTGATGCATCGAAATTTGAATCCTAAATACTGGCCTCTAAAAGCAATCTTTTGTGCAAGCTTTCTTCTGGGAGTCTTCTTTTACGGAATTTTGATTCCCTTTAGTATAGGTCAGGAAGATCCGAGTAATGCTCCTTTTGACGGCGAAAGATTCGACAATATTGAACCTTTTGCCGACAAGTCGTTTTTTCAACTTCTTAAGTGGCGGGTTCGAGGATCATCAAACTCTGTACCCTGGCCTGAAAAAATCGAAGCTCAAACATACAAACCAGAGTACGATAGATCGGCAGATGTTAAAGTAACAGTTGTCAATCATGCTTCGGTTCTCATTCAAATGGACTCCATAAACATTCTAACCGATCCAATTTTTTCCGATCGGGCTTCGCCTGTATCCTTTGCTGGCCCCAAGCGCGTCAGACCACCAGCGATTGCATTTAAGGACCTTCCCCCGGTTGATGTTGTGGTGATAAGCCATAATCACTACGATCATCTAGATCTCGATAGTCTCAAGCAACTAGAAGGAAAGTTTAAACCTCTTTATTTAGTGGGCCTAAAAAACAAAGACCTTCTTGTATCTGAGGATATTGACCCTAAACGCATTGTCGAAATGGATTGGTGGCAAACTCATAACTATAAGAATTTGAAGATCCATTTTGTTCCTGCTCAACATTGGTCTGCCCGTGGATTGTTCGATAAGCGTGAAACCCTTTGGGGGGGATTTTATATCGAGGGTTCCCATCGCGTGTATTTTGCGGGAGATACTGGCTGGGGAAAGTTTTTTAGACTGATTCAAGCCAACCTAGGTTCTCCCGATATCTCCCTTTTACCAATTGGTGCCTACGAACCTCGCTGGTTTATGAAGCCAGCCCATATGAATCCCCAAGAGGCAGTACAAGCTGCCATAGTATTGGGCTCTAAGTTTAATATTGGGATTCACTTTGGAACATTCAAATTAACCGATGAGGGAATTGATCGACCCAAAAAAGACCTTGAAAAAGCCCTAAAAGATGAGGGTTTCGCCAGGGAAGCCTTTATCTATCCCGAATTTGGTAAAGCCTACGGCCTTTAG
This sequence comes from Bdellovibrionia bacterium, assembly GCA_030424665.1. Lineage (GTDB taxonomy): Bacteria > Bdellovibrionota > Bdellovibrionia > Bdellovibrionales > JAGQZY01 > JAUHWN01. The sequence goes on from JAUHWN010000193.1 coordinate 2,895, forward strand.
ACTCATTATGATATCTGTAGATTAGTGTCCACAAAAGGGACATCACCATCTAGATTTCGTTAAATTGTTTTTGTTTTGTGAAGACCTTCAAGTCGGCGATTGTGACTGACGAAAAGCTATAATATGAAAAACTCAATAAAATTACTAATTGTAGAAGACCAACTTGATCAATGTGCTGTCATCGTAGAGCGACTTGAAAGTCTCTCACGAGACCTCAATATCAGCAGTGTAGGAGCTGATATTCGCACCAACTATCCGCTTGCTAGAGAAGCACTCAATTCAAATACTTACGACATTGTTATTATCGACAATCACCTTCCCGGTGGCTATGGTGCTGATTTGATTAAGAGTACAAGAGAAGAGAAAGTATTAACCCCAGAGACTAAGGTTATTATCTTAACGGGACAACCCGATATGGTTCGGAATATGGAAGATGAGAATACCATTATTTTAACCAAGCCCCAGGGCTATTTCCGCTTGGGAGCCCAAATCAAACTCTTTCTCGAACAAAGTCTTAACTCACAATCGGCTGCCTAGCTCCCTGGGAATTAAATCGATGAAATTTAAATGGCTTCAGGAATGGAGCCATTTTTTTATGAAAAATAGGATTTTAGCTGCGAAACCAGGCGATCGATCACTGGATCTCCTTCGTCGGAGCTGTTATAGGAGGCGAAAATCCTGTGGGGCTTCTGCTTCTTTAAATGGACATCTTTGATGGTCAGAATTTTCAATTGATCTCCTTCAACATAGGAGCGAGCGATCCTCTTGGGAAGTAATGCCGCGCCCATACCCTGTATAGCAAATTCTCTTGCTGCCTCAAAGGATTCCACTTCTATAATTTCTCTGTTCTCAAGCTTATGGATTTCCTCAAGTAAAAGACTATTTCCTCGAGCCAGAGCTGAAGAAAATAAAATGAGAGGTCGCTTGTCCATTTCTTGCCGCGTCCCTCGATAAAATGCGAATTCGTCACTGTAGAGCATAATGTTTTTTAGGGAACGATCTTCACTGGGCTCTACGCTGATGGCTAAATCAATATCATTATTGCGCAATTTTTTTATTAAATTTTGCGAGCGCCCGGTGAGCAGGTGAATCCTTGTTTGCGGATAATTCTTCTTGAAGGTACGAAAGAAGTGGGGCCAGAATTGAACGGCAATCGATTCATAGATACCGACGCGGCGAAGGGCATTGAGTTCATCCCATTGCCCCTTTATCTTTACCTCGATGTCTTCGACTTCTTTAAAGAGACGGTTTGAAAACTCTAAGAGGTGTTTGCCTTGAGCCGTGAGGCGAACCCCTTTAGGACTTCTGTGGAATAACTGAATATTCATGGACTGTTCGAGTACTTTTATCGAGTGAGAGAGGCTCGGTTGAGAAATATTGAGCTCACTGGCGGCTCCATGGAAGCTACCATGTTTAGCAACTGCCTGAAATCCCTTTAATTTTTCGAGGTGAACCGCTAAATCCATGACTAATGTGTAATAGATAAAATCTATTACAGCAAGTGAATTATGGTATTGGATCTCCCCCTAAGAAAAATGTACAACAAACTAGTGGAGGGAGAGAAGTGGACGGCTTAACTGATATACAAGAAAGCTATCGATACCTAGAGAAGATTCAAACTCGAAGAACGGTCCGAAATTTCAGTGATCGAGTTATCGACTTCCAAATCATCGAAAACGCAATTCGATCCGCGGCTCGCGCCCCTAGTGGAGCAAACCTTCAACCCTGGAAATTTGTGGCAGTTACCAGCCCGCAAAAAAAGTTAGAAATTCGCAAGGCTGCTGAAAAAGAGGAATACGATTTCTACCACAAAAGAGCCAGTGACGAGTTTTTAAAAGATCTTGCACCCTTTGGAACCAACGAGTTCAAACCCTTTCTTGAAGAAGCGCCCTGCCTCATTGCGATCTTTGCCGAAACTAAAAGAGAACTTCAAGAGGGAACCACTAAACCCAACTACTATGTTAAAGAGTCCGTGGGAATCGCCACGGGGTTTTTGATTTCTCACCTCCATTTTGCTGGCCTGGCAACTCTTACTCACACGCCGGCCCCCATGAGCTTTCTCAACGAACTCCTCGATATAGAAAAACGATTTAAGCCCTATATTCTCCTTGTTACAGGCTACCCGAAACTCCCTTTAAGCCTTCCTGACATCAGTAAAAAACCCTTTGATGAGGTCTTTAAACGCATTTAAAGCCGTTTCAGAATAAAACGACTGTCTAAGCTTTTGATAGGTGTCGAATCATTAGATGAGCGTCATTTTGTTGAATAGGTGTTCGGCTTATTTACTGAAACCAATGTTCAAATACTAATATTTTTGCTCCCACTGGTGCCAGCTTTGCTCTTATTAGGGCTAAGGGTACTGTAAGGGAGGACAAGGTGAGATCTTATCTCAAAATTGCATTTGGTTTATTTGTACTATTTCAACTCACAGGTTGTTTAGGCACGGTTCGGAGCTTTAGCGATCAATCGGATTTCACGCCTGTGGCTTACAATCCAAATAGAAATGCTTCTGATATAGCGAGTACACTCAATTTGCCGAGAGACAATAGCGGCAGAAGAGTTTTAGATTGTCGCACGAGACATACTGATCCAATGATGTGCATGATCTGTAATAATATGGAAGAAGCTGGTGGACAAGGCTACCAAGAACAAATGCGAGTCAGCCTCGCAGTTGTCAATCGTGTGAATTCTACAGCTTGGCCCAATGATATATGCAGTGTTGTATACCAGGGATCTAACCATCCTCGTTGCTGGTCGCAATTTAGCTGGACTGCCACTAACTGTCGTTATGCAGACGTACACCACTTAACAGACTTCCAGGTTTCCGAGCTCTATCGAGCCGCTCAGCACGCAGTAAACAATTATGAAAACTACGCCTGTATCACACATTTTTATGCGAAGTCGGACCCAAGCCCGCCAAGGTGGCGAAATGACTATACACTAGTTAACAGTAGAGGCTATGCCCATAATTTCTATAGAAGTCCCCACTGTGGAAACGGAGAGCAAACACAAATTGCTGAACTCCAGCAGGACGAGAGAGCTCCTGCGGCTCTGGCACGACCGGGAAGAACTGTTGAATTGTAAACTCTAAATTGTTTTTCGAATCATTAGGAAAAAAATGAATTCTAAAAAGGCCACTCAGTGGCCTTTTTATTTATCCAGGTCTTTGACCTTAATAAATTTACCTGTTCGCGAATTGAGTG
>JAUHWN010000194.1 GCA_030424665.1 Bdellovibrionia bacterium
GTCGTATTTTTGAAAATCGCCCTTTCGATTTCAAGAAAATTTGAAGCCTTTTGATAGCATGATTCACTTAAATTAATGAGTAAAGAATCATTCGAAAAAATCCCGGAAACATTGATGAGATCTTTTTCACCCCAGTGGCGCTTACCATCAAGGTCATCATAGGCCTTGATGTTTTCATATATTCTGACTTGAAAAGGATAGAGTTGGTTAACGTCTTCGGTGAATGGATCTAAGGTATTAAAACTTTTCTTTAATGGATTATCACCAGCTCCTAGAAAGTTTTTCTTTGTAGAATCGTGTAGACCCACATTGACGATTTCAGGGCGGCCCGTACGGTCGGCCTTGTGAAAGTGCCCTCTTGACCTATTTTTCCAAAGACTTTGTCCGGCGACCCCATAAAGTCCATCTTTGAGTCCAAGGGCCTGCAAGTTGACTTCAAAAGAAAGAGTGAGAACATTGACGTTCCGGATTCCGTTAGTAACCTCTAAGGGGTTTGCCTCGATAAAATTCTGTCTGAACACCACTCCATCAAAGCTCGGTAGCGAGATAAAGAAAGGGTCTGCTTTTGCGCCTAAGAAGCTAATGGCAATTTCACCATGACTCGTTGTCTTATTAAACTCACCTTGTAATAGGTAGCCATCCGGAAAATTAGGGCTCTTTAAATGGCAATTATATTTTTGTGGACCTAAAAAAGGTTTTCTAGAAAATTGGCAATCTATCATAAGTTGATCGCCAACTGAGTTAAGCCATAGTCGGTTGGCTTGGGACTGTAACTCTAATTTGTGCATTATAATTTTAAAACGAGAGTGTGTAGAAAATTTCCCTATCGCGGGGAGGCCCGATTGCGTATTAAGAGTTATATTTAGAAAACCAGGTCTCTGTGGCGAGTGAAATACATAGATTCCAGCAAGGTCGACTCTTGGATTTACAGGTCCATCGATATGATCGTCAGCAAGTGAAACCAAAGAAAAAAAGAGAATAGAAAGAGAGATAAGAGAGCGAGACATAAATTAAACCTCTTTGCCCCCTTGATTTAGATCTGCTAATTACCATAGACTTTTTCACTTGAGAAGAATTCTTATGAACTTTTTTAGCTTACGCCAAACTAAGACATAGTGGATAATTTTCTCCAAAAAGATTCAGATTTTAATACTGTTTGGTTCGGGATTTTGTTTTGACCTCTATTTTTTCTTGTTGAAGAATTAAATAGTTTCAAGGGGCGGTGAGTGGATATTGATTACTCGAGAATTTCCGAGGACTTACGAAAAGTTACGTATTCAGATACATATAATAAACCTCTACAAAATAAGCTGATTAAATTATTCGAAAGAGCTTTAGTTAGACAAAAATTTTATCAAAGATTTTTAGATCTATACAATCGTGTTGATCAAGGTGAAGCGGTAAATACAGCAGTTTTAGAGGCATTCGGCTTAAAGGTCGAACTAAAGAAAGGGTCACTAGAAAACATACCCCAAAAAGGGCCTGTTATTGTTGTTGGAAATCATCCCTTCGGAATAGTTGATGGGATTGTCGTCGCCAGTATGATTAAAGGCGTTCGGCCCGATCTTAAAGTCATGGCTCATCAAGGGGTATCTGGTATCCCCTTGTTTTCGAAATACTTTTTGCCGATTGACTTTTCGGGAACAGAAGATGCAAAAACGGTAAATAAAAGAACAATCCATGATTTTAAAAGCCATGTTTCAAAAGGGGGAGTTGGGGTTATTTTTCCTGCAGGAGCGGTTTCAACCAAACGCCCTATTTGGAAAAAAAATACAGATCCACCTTGGTTTCCCTCAGCAGCTAAATGGGCAAGGGATTTCAAAGCTCAAGTAGTACCCGTTTTTATTGATGGACATTGTGGACCACTCTTTCAACTGGTTAGTCAATTTAGCATGACTCTACGTTTAGCTTCTTTACTCTATGAAAATACGCGTCTGATAGACAGTGAAATAGGTATGAGAGTTGGGGAGCCAATTGATGTACAAACTCTTTCATGCAAAATGGAACCGGTCGTGATGACTGAATACCTCCGCAAAGAAACTTATGGTTTGGCGGGTCTTGACGAAAGAGGTCGGCGTCTAAAGACTAGTGTTATTGCAAAAGCATAAATTCTCTTAAGCAGTAAAGGACCCGTGAATGGCCCGTCTTTTGGTATACTACGCACATCCCGGTCACCAGTATTCGAGAGTAAATTCGGCAATGGCGAAAGGCGCCCAATCAACTTCGGGAATTACGTTTGTTGATCTGTATGCTAAATATCCGCGATTCGATATTGATATTGATGAAGAGCAGGCTCTCCTTAAGGAGCACGAAGTGATTCTCTTTCAGCATCCATTGTTTTGGTACTCGGTGCCACCTATAGTGAAAGAGTGGTTTGATCTCGTACTCGAGCACGGCTTTGCCTATGGGTCTGGAGGCAATAAGCTAAAAAACAAAATAATGATGAATGCAATTTCTGCTGCGGGTCCACAGGATGCTTATTCAAAGGATGGGTATCAAAGGTATCCCTTGCGGACATTTTTAACTCCAATCGAGCAGACCGCTCATTTATGCAATATGCAGTATTCAGCGCCATATATTTTATTTTCAGCTATCAAAGCAAAAGAAGACGATGAAATAAAAATTCATGTAGAGTCTTACCTTCAGATTTTAGAAGCTATTCGCGATGATTTATACGATTTTGAAAAAGCGATATCTTTGGAGTTTATCAAGGCCGAAAATATTCCACTAAAGGTGCTTAACTGATGACCGATGTATTGTTACTCGCTTGCCTCTTTTTATTCGCTGGAACCATAGCTGTTCCTGTCGCCTCTAAGCTAAAACTGGGTTCTGTCCTCGGCTATATTATTGCGGGAATTCTGATTAGTCCGCTACTGACTTCTTTAAAAGTTGATGTCGTAACGCTTCAGCACTTTGCGGAGTTTGGTGTTGTTATGATGCTGTTCCTTGTTGGCCTTGAACTTGAACCCAAAAGACTATGGGAGATGCGAAGTAAGCTTCTCGGTCTCGGCGGATTACAAGTCCTAATTACGGCAGGCCTTGTTGCTGCTGGTGCTCAATTCTTTGGCTTACCTTTAGGTACATCAATTGCTATTGGGTTCGTATTCTCACTTTCTTCGACGGCGATTGTTCTTCAGACATTGAATGAACGTGGCCTCATGAAGAGTGAAGGGGGGCAAAATAGTTTCTCCGTTTTATTGTTTCAAGATATCGCAGTGATTGCGATGCTTGCCATGATTCCACTGCTCGCGCCAAAGGACCCTGTAGCTTATGCAGAATTAATCCAGCCAGCAGTTGAAGCGGGAATTCAACTTGTAGGCGGATCGCCTCAAAGTGAAGGAGGTCATCATTCTTTAAGCTTAGTAAAGGGGTTATCGAGTTGGCAACAAGCACTCGTTACATTTGTCGCAATTGCTTTAATTATTTTCGGCGGTATTCGGCTTTCAAGACCCTTTTTTAGATTTGCTGCCTCGGCGCGCCTTAGAGAAATTTTGGTGGCAGCAGCCCTTTTATGGGTGGTGGCAATCGCACTTGTAATGTCGTTGGTAGAATTATCTCCGGCTCTGGGTACGTTTTTGGCTGGGGTCGTTCTTGCTAACAGTGAGTATAAACATGAATTAGAGGGAAACATCGATCCTTTTAAAGGATTACTTCTCGGACTCTTTTTTATGACGGTCGGAGCGAGCATTAATTTTACACTCTTGTTTGATAACTTGGGGATGGTCCTGGGGTTAGCCTTTGGAGTAATCGCCCTTAAGGCAAGTGTTCTCTATGGATTGGCTCGCATGTTTAAAATGCATGGAAGTGATAAATGGCTATTTGCACTAGGTCTTGCCCAGGCGGGAGAGTTCGCCTTTGTTTTGATTGCATTTATAGTTGCCAATAATGTTATGCCGAGTTCTCTATCGGATTTGTTACTACTCGTTGTTGCCCTAACAATGCTTCTGACGCCCGCACTTTTTATTATACAGCAGAGATTCTTTAGTAAAGGGCCCGCCGCTAAAGAGCGACCTGCCGATGAAGTCAAAGAAAAGGAACCAATTATAATTGCAGGACACGGTCGATTTGGTGGTGTGGTGAATAGAATGTTGAGAGGATTTGGGTATGAAACAACAGTCCTCGATTTCAATTATGATCAATTAGAGATGCTTCGCAAATTTGATTTTGAAGTTTATTTTGGGGATGCGACTCGACCTGAACTTCTTCATGCTGCCGGTATTGAGGAAGCAAAGGTTTTAATTATCGCCATTGATGATCAGAATACTATCACTCAATTAACCAAGTACTGTACTGACAACTTTCCCAACTTACACGTTATCTCTCGAGCAGTGAATAGACATCATGTTTACGAACTCTATGCGGCTGGCTGTCGAGATATTATTCGCGAGACATTTGATAGTAGTCTTCGTTGTGGAAGGTCTGCACTCGAAGCCCTTGGGCATCACCCATTTGATGCAGAAAGAAAGACAAAGCAATTCGAACTGATGGACAAAAGGGCGTTAAGAACATTAGCACCACTTTTTGATCCGGATATCCCAGCTCAAGAAAACCCCGAATATGTTAAAAAGATACTTGAAGTTCGCAAAGAGCAAGAAGCTTTATTACAGGGGAAGGATCGGGTTTACGGAAAGCATATTGATCGAGGTTGGTTCCCACCCACAATGAAAGATGTAAGGGCTGAAGAGGCTGAACATCACTCCTAGATAGACTCATTTTGAAACAGGATGCGGCATTTCTGAAAAACAGCTCCATGAAAAAGTTTTAGTCAGGTTTTTAAGCTATAGCTTATAGACACTCCTGTTATCGCACTCCTAGCCTTTGAATCGGTATAGCCCTTGCAACTTTTAGGAGTGGGTTCCTTATAAAATGCAACGTTCTCATTAAATGCATTTTTTGGATTGATTTTTGGTACACGGGTTTTAGGGGGAAATAATGCTGTCCAGGTCTTCGTTCATCTATTTTTGTACAATAATGTTCATTTTCAGTACTTTACTATTTCAAAACTGCGGTGAATCTAAGGATCTATCTCTCAAGTCGGGTAGTAATCAGGGCTCGAGTGGTGATCCCGATAAAAGTGACCCTGTAGAAGAGCCCCTAGAGGAGGAGCCTGTAGCGACTCCTACTCCGGAGCTTCCTGTTTTTTCGGCACTTAATAAAATTTCGGCGGGAATCTCCGAAACTACTTACAGTCTAAAACATACTTCAGATGGTGGTTACGTGACTGCCGGTCGAATTGCGACCGATCATGCGACTTCAGATACCAATGACATATTTTTCGCCAAGTGGAATTCTGTGGGCGTATTGGAGTACTCGAGATCGATCGGTGGAACCCTAAATGATCAAGCCTTTGATATCATCGAGTTAAATGATTCCTATATGTTAGTTGGCCTGTTGAAGAGTTTTCAGCCGGCCTTTCGCGCTGATGATGCCTTCATCATGAAACTTAATAAGACGACTGGGGCAGTGATGATGTCCAAAGTGATTTTCGGAGATGGGGACGAGCAGCTACGTGATATCGAGTTCTATACAGATAGTAATGCTATGCAAGCTCTCGTGGGTGCAGGCTATACTTCGATAGTCAATGACGGTTTAGAAGATGGACTCGTGATGAAATTCGATCTTAATGGAAATGTCATTTGGCAGGTCGCTCTTAGTGATGGGACTAATAATATTCGGTTTAATGATGTCGTTCATGTACCCAATCAGGGAATTTATGCTGTTGGATACCTCACTGATGGGACTCAGGATGATGCGATCATTGTTAGACTCAGTGAAGCGGGAGCTCTACTGGGAGCTAAAGTGATGGGGCAAGCTGGTTCCGATCGTTTTAACGAAGTTGAATATGCTAACAATCAACTTGTTATTGGTTCAAAAATTGGAAACCTTGGCTTTGGTGCCAGTGATGCTGCTCTTATCCGTATGGATGCCAGTCTCAATGTTCTTTCAACTACTCTAGTTGGAGGATCGATGTTCGATGAATTTACGGCCGTGAAAGTGACGAATGGAGGAGTAGTGCTTCTTGGAAATACGGCTTCTACTGGCAATGGCCTCAATGATGTCATGGTCGTAAAACTTGATAATGATAATAAACT
>JAUHWN010000033.1 GCA_030424665.1 Bdellovibrionia bacterium
TAGTTTTTCATAAGTCTTTCGTAGAGAACTCGTTCATGGGCCGCATGCTGATCGACGATCATAATTGACTCATTACTTTGGCATAAAATGTAGGTCGTATGACTCTGACCAATCACTTCTAGTTGCGACCAAAATCCTTGGTTTTCGCTTTCTTGAAGGTTACTGGGCTCTTGACCACTCACATTCTTTTGCAGAGAGCCCGCCTGACTTTCGTACTCAGCTCTAGCCTGGTTGACAGAAAAACCGTTACCGCCCCCCGCCTGAGAACTCAAAGTATTACCAGCTGTCTGTGACCCTACTACATTTTGTGAAAATTCTTTTTTTGCGAACTGTGTTCTATTGAGGTCGTCGGTATCGAAGATGAGATTGGCCGCCTCTACACTTGAAACCTGTACTTCTTTCTTTTTGAACTCACTGAGTTCTCTCTCTCGGTCAGCTCGAATTTGTATCCACGGCGTTTTTTCAAGAGCCATTCTCAGACCGCGATTGATCACCCTAAAGGCTTTATCCTGGCTCGCGAACTTCACCTGGGACTTGGTTGGATGAATGTTGACATCCACCTCATCAGGAGGGCAATCCACAAAACAGACACAATGGGGATACTCACCGTGCATTAGTAAACTGCGGTAAGCCTCCATGACTGCTGCTTGCAGGCTACGATCCTGAACCCAGCGGTCCTGAACAAAAAACCACATTCCTTTTCTGACTCGCATAGTTTTATTGGGAGCAGAAAAAATTATTCTCGATTTGAAGTCCTCGAACTCAAACTCTGTATAAAAGAGTTCGTCCATTTCTAGAACCTGCTTGGCTCTTTCAAGCAAACTCTCTACTTTTTGATAATTAAAAACGAGTTGCGACTTACTTTTAAACTTAAATCCCACGCCTGGGTGAGAAAGAGCAAAGGCCTTCAGGCAATTTTTTATGGCAGTAATTTCAGCCGAATCAGATTTTAAAAACTTTTTTCGCGCCGGCAAGTTTTCGAAAAGCTCAGAGATATGAATTTGCGTACCCGGTTTTGCGCCCGTTTCAATGAGTTGAGCTTTTTCTCCAAAGTTCACCTTTAAGCTATAGGCCTTATCCGCATCTTTTAATTTAGAAATCATTTGTAAGCGAGATACGGAAGAGATTGAAGCCAGTGCCTCCCCTCTAAAACCAAAGGAATGAAGGTTGTAAAGGTCCTCAGATTTACTTATTTTTGATGTCGCATGCCGAGCCACCGAAAGGGGCAAATCCTCTGGCCCCATACCCGAACCGTTATCGAGAATGGAAAGCTTTCTCCCGCCCTGATCGACTTCGATATCAATCTGATCGGCTCCAGCATCAATACTGTTTTCAAGTAATTCTTTGAGCATTTGCGCTGGGCGCTCAATGACCTCTCCGGCGGCAATTTGATCGACAACTTGTGGACTTAATTGATGAATCTGCATGCCCCATGTATAGGACTGAGGATTTAAGGCTGTCACCTATAATCCCGAATTCCCTACTATTCAGTGTATTGCTCTGCGCGTTATCTGCTTGGAATTAGGTAAGGCCCTCACTACTTATAGTGATACTGAACACTGATGTTAACTCCGAGGTATGATTTTCTTTCGAGGTAAAAGCGGCCATCGATCTTACCAATCAATCGTCCGAATCGACGTCCGTAGCCCACTCCAAGAACTCCACCCACTTTAGCCTCCTGAAGATCGAAATTAACAGCATCATCCACTGTTCCTCCTATGGGAATTACGACTAAAGAGTAAGTGGAATAATGAATGAGGGGTCCGACTGAGGCGTAAAACAAGTTCTTACCGGCCTGTTTGATCGGAAACACAATAGACAGATCAGCAAATACGGCAAAACCGCTGGGAGAATTAGCGGCTACATCTTGTAAATACTTTGGTGCACCAAAACTGAGAGCGAGATTAAAATCCAACACGGGACCGCTAATCAAAAAGTCGGGCCCTGTAATTCTGAAGCCAACAATTGGCAAATTCGCTTTGGCATCGAGACCGTTGATATCCTCTTGGTAATTATAGTAACCAGCGAATCCGCCCATCATATTCATGAAATAAATCGGAGGCTCTCCATCGACATCGGGCTTAGAAAAATCCTTTTCATTGGCAAAAATGTCGCCCGAATTATCGCGATCATCGTCTCTTAAATCATCATCATCGTCATCTTCATCATCGAAGTCGTCATCGTCTCGATCTCGACTTCGAGCACTTTTCTTTTTCTTTTTGCGTTTTTTATTGGCGGTTTTCTTTTTGCGTTTTTTCTTGTTCTTTGCCTTCTTTTTGCGCTTTTTCTTCTTTTTAGCTTTTTTCTTACGCTTCTTTTTCTTCTTGTCAGAGACGTTTTCAGCACCACCACTGGCCTTTACATCGACATCAATTATTGCGATGTAGCCAACTCCTTCTTGTAATTTCACTTTATAGAACTTGCCGTAATTGCCGTAGATCTTTTTAGAAACCGAAATTTTCTTGCCCTTAGCAAGATTGGTGAGGACTTCTGAATCAAATGATGGTTCCGTAAAAACGAAAGCACTTTCTTGAGTAACAACCGCAGCCAATAAACCTTGAGTCCACAGAGTCCCAAAAACTAAAAGACTTAAAATGAATAATGTACGCAATTTAATTCGATCAAACAAATCTCATAACCCAAACACGGTAAAAGGCCTCAACCACAATCTTAAGGCTCATCTTACTTTCACCGGCTCGGCGGTCCTCAAAAAGAATTGGGACCTCTAAGGCCTTTTGGCCTCGCTTCAGCGCTTTATATTTCAGTTCGATTTGAAAACTGTAACCTTCGGATCGAACCGATTCTAAGTTAATGGCCTCTAATGCCTGGCGGGACCAGGCATTAAAGCCTCCCGTCCAGTCATATAAAGGATAACCGAGAATCGTTCTGGCGTAAAAGCTTCCGCCCTTGCTGATAATCTTTCGTCCAAGCCCCCAATTGGCAGTTCCACCACCTTCAGTGTATCGAGAGCCAACCACAAAGTCCGCTTTAGGAAAGGATTCTATGATTTTCTTGAGGTCCTCAGGACGATGGGAAAAGTCCGCATCCATTTCGACAAACCAGTCGTAATCCTTTTCAAAACCCCACTTAAATCCAGCTAGATAGGCTTTTGCCAATCCCGATTTACCAGGGCGTTCCAGAATATGCAGCCGTGGGTATTCGCTCTGAAGAGATTTAACAATAGCGCCAGTTCCATCTGGGGAGTTGTCGTCAACAACGAGAATATCGCAATCAATACTCTTTTTGTAGATGTCGCGAATGAGGGACTCAATATTTCCAGCTTCATTGTAAGTAGGTATTATTACTAGTGTCTTCATGGCACAAACTTACAGATTTATATCTGTAAATTCAAAGTATTTTTACTGGATTTCTCAGCTCCTGGCTTCACTTTCCGGACAGGTAGCTTTGGCATAGGGCGCAGAAATGAAGTGGGATCCATTTTGCGATGCTCTAGGTGAGCTTTGACCTTCTGTGCGGCGGCTTCGTTGTTCTTTTTGTAAAGGACCGGGTCAAAACCACAGGATTTACATTGAAGAGATAACCGCCAGCGGAGGTGTGTTAACACTTCGCCGATAAAAGCTAAGCAAACAAATATCGCTAGGGCTCTGAGGTCAAAATCATCCCAAACGACGAACATCAGGTAAAAACTCAAAATCCCAATCATCAGAAAGTTAACTGGACCTAAATGGCGGTGGCCATAGACCTTCATCGAGCTACCACAGAATGCACAAAGTGCTTTTTGAATTCGAGCCATCCTAGCCTCCCTTCAATTTCATTGGAGAAATCTCTTCTCCAGTCCAATTTTCGCAGGCTTTTGGCAAATTTGAAAGACGAGATTTTGATCCTGGTTCCGCCTTTGGTACAATAAACGAGTCACTTAGCTCAGGGAGGAATTAGGTGCGAATACTTTCTATAGTTATGGCCATTTTGGCTTTCTCTTTAGTTCTACCCCTTAAAGCCGAAGAACGAGTCTACGGATACGATGCAATTGTTTCAGAACTTTCCCGAACCCGCACCAGCAATCAGGTTACCTATGTAAAAGATCCGTTCTCGGCTGTACAAATTCACGCTGGCCTCGGTCTCGCCAATACTCTTTTTAGCCTGCAACGGGATGGACAACGGGATCTCAATATTGCGCAAAGTGGACTCCAACTTTCTTTGGGGATTGATTTGTTTTCGCGAAATTGGATGGCCGAAGGGACAATAAGAAATTTTGGAAAAACGAAAAAAGAAGGAATTGAGTCAACCCTAAGAGAGTTTGAGCTCAAACTTGTCTATCGATCCCACCTCAATACCTTCTTAAAACTGCGTACCGGTCTCGGGGTTTCTGGTCGCTATCTCGATCTCAATGGAGTGCGTGGAAATGGTTCTTCATTCGATGAAACCTATACAACTCCCTCGACACTTGGATTTTTGGGAATGAGTACTTTCATCACCGATGGTCTCAGTTTTGGAGCCGATATTTCTGGACGCCTTTCGATGATTTCTGACACTGCCGACAGCAGTTCTGTCGACATCACTCTGCGTATGGATAGCCACTTCTAATGCTTTTTTTCAGCTTAGCCCTTGCCGTTTTCGTGAGCCTTGGATTGATTTCTATCAATTACTTGCGTTTAAAACGAAGAGTCACACCTCAGCTGATACCCAACTGCCTTCTCACTCGCTATCCGGTTTACTTCATTACGGGCCGGCGCAGTCTCTTCTATTTTATGAACTACTGGAACGATATCCCTTTTTATCTCAAGGAACACGGTTATGACGTTCGGGTCCAACATATGAGTTGGAGAGACAATAAAAAACGAACTATCGAGCTAACTGATTTTATCTTTAAACTGAGCGGGCCGATTCATCTCATCGCTGATAGTTCTCTCGAGGACGAAATGCGAAGCCTTGCCGAGCTCCATCTTGCGAATCTAGCATCCATAAGTCTTGTGGAGTCAAATAATCGCATCAGAAAACTTACTACAGAGCACCTCAAGCCAAAAAATGACGGCATCCAGAGAATCTTCATACACAAAAAAGAGCCCTCTGGATTTACAAATCGAGTGTCCAATTTAGCTCTCAAAGCGAATAACCTAGCTAATTATCCAAACCCGCCTGTTCAAGCAGCAGAAATAGGTCTAGGTCAATCTCCCGAACACCAAACAATGAAACCCTATTTAGATCACCTAATATCCCTTGCCGAAAAAGATCTCCAATGTTGAGATAGTGGTAATGGAATTTTCAAAAGAACAAATTAAAAAAGAGCTGACCGAATTTGCTCCCTATCTAAAGAATTTCATTCGACGACCAATGACCGAAGTCAGAAAAATTCCAAAGTTATCATTGCCGAGTAGTTTGATTTTTCTAGGAGCAGCCAGTTTAATCAGTGGCTTTCTCTCGGGCCTACTTATGTTTAGCCCTTTCACTGCCATATTTGGTGGCCTCTTTATGCCTTTTGCCGCCGGAATTTCTTCGGGCTTACTCACATTCTTTATTTATTACTTTTTCTACCTGTTCTTTTCGACGGAACTTTCTCTAGAGAAACTTTTTAATCTCGTCGTTATTTGCAGTATCCCCTTTTTGGTTTTTAATATTGCCGCCGGAGTTGTTCCTTTAGTTGAAATTTTCGCCTATGCCTTTTCTGCAATGCTTTTAGCAGTTGGCCTGGTCGAAAACTTTGGCCTTCCTAAAAAGATCGTCTTAAGACTCGTCGGTGGGATCTTCTTGGCCCTGCTTCTAGTTTGGCTCATTAATCTATTGATGTTCTGGGGATCCATGGCCAATACCATGCGCCCAAGTCCCCTCGATCAAATCGAACGAGACTACAAATAGAAAAGGGCTTACTGAAAAAGCCCTGAGAAACCAGTGAAAACGAAATGACAAACTAAACAAAATCGAAAGTCTTATGAACTCTAAGTGTTTATTTTTTTGTCAGCTTAATTTTTAGATCAATTAACGAGCTTTAGATGTTTCTCTTTCTTTCCTCCTAAATATTCGACATAACCATCTGCTAACTCATCGACAGCTTCAAAAAGTTCAAGCATCAACTTTTCTTTATCATCCGTACTCAGAAACCTCTTCAGGTCGACGACAAGATGTCCCGAACCACAGCCACAGAGTTTAGTTTGCTTGATGTACTTCGATTCTGACATTTTAAACTCCCCGACTCGAGTAATACTCAGTAAACAATCCAGCTTGAAAAGGAAATGGAACAACATCAATTCCGGGGATATCTTTTATATATCCCACTTTACCGCCGGCTTCGTCCTTAACTTCTAAGTGATCGGCAATCTGCATACGTTGCTGCTCTTGTGCCATCATGAAAATTTGATTTTCCTGAGCGACCTTTTTTAATTCCACTTTATCCCCCGGCTTTAAAATCGCTGAAGGAACATTGAGCACCTTGCCATTAACTAAAACCTTTTTATGAGTCACTAGCTGTCTTGCGGCCAAAATAGACGGAGCAAAGTTCATGCGAAAAACAAGGTTATCGATTCGACGCTCTAAACGGCCAATTAACTTCTCTGTCCAGTTCGTTCCCTGGCCGCGTTTTGAATCGCGAATAAATCGTCTGAGCTGTTTCTCTCGAACACCATAATGATACATGATCTTCTGTTTCTCTTCGAGTTGTAGACGGTAATCACTATACTTAATCCGTCGCCCACCGTGATCCCCTGGCGGATAGGGTCGACGCTCAAGTGCGTTTTGCTTACCTAACCCCGGTAACTCTGTCATTAGTCTACGTTGAATTTTTACTCTTGATTTATTTTGTTTCATTACAATCTCCAGTACGGCACTATAAGCGAGCTCGAGATAATGAAAAGTAAATTCGTATTTTGAAAATAACATGAGAGTAAGTTGAAAGTGAAGTGAGCACAAACTAGTTCTCACTTCACTTTCAACTTTTGAACAGCAATTTTGAACATTTTAAAGACACTAAGTACTAACAAGGATTTACGGTATACCTTTTACTAATTTTGACAGGTGCATATGACCATAATAAATGAGCGGATTTAGGCTGGATATAAGAATTTTTCTTCGCAAAATGTGTAATTCTTCAAGATACTCTGGTTCGGTGCACTCACCACTCTCAAGCAACTCGTCGATATCAGCTATAAACTGACTCTCCATCTCTAATTCATTAAAGCTCCAAGACTCAATTTTGGCAGCTAAATAGGAGCTAAACCAAACGTGAATCGGTTTTTGCCATCTAAGACCGACGGCCCCTAATTTTGCAATGACTCTCGTCGGGAGCCGAATTTCATAATCATTGAAAATCTCCATTTCTCGGTACTCTCTTAAAAAATCATCAAAACTAACTATTTCTATATTAGGATTTATTCGCCGTCCAAAGAGGTAGGATGTTTCTGAAATATTCATCACTTCAACCATGCGACTCGTAATCGACAATAACTTTATTTTAAATTTCTGTGAGTGATCACCTTTAAACAATGTATTCTGAATAGTCCTATGAAGGCGATGAAATCGAAATAAATAGTATGATTTTTTCACCCAAAAAAGATAACGGTTGAGTTCTTTCATGGCAAATCTCGAAAAAGGCTCTGGATTGAGTCTTAATATTTGAGAGATAAGAAGCCTCGAGATTCGTATGTTTAATTGAGCTTGATGATATTGGTGTGGAAAAAGGTGGTTATAAAGAAGTTTGAAATCATTTGAATTTTCAGACGACTGACTCCTTTTAACTTCATATAAACTTTTTCGATTAAGTGCGGCTCTAGAGAGATCAGTAAGGGTAATAAACTCCATGTCGAAAATGCCACAGAAGAGTCCACTCTTTGTATAGCCTATCGCAAATTCACTATTTATTTTTTCATACGAAGGAAGACACTCTTCTTTTTTACTCTTTCTTTGTCGCGCTTTACTCGCGTTTAGAAATGTAACAAAACTCAAAAAGAAAATGATAATCAGTTGATAACTAAAAGTACTTCTCACTAAAAACTCCCCATCCCCGATCACGAGGCTCTGTGATATGCCCATAGTCAGTCAATTCAATTAAGGTAGTGATTAGTAATTGAAAGAATCTAACGACTCGCAATAGATTCTTTCACATCACTTTCAATAACTTTCTAAGTTCGAAAAAACTTGCATACTCAAAGTGTCAAAACATAAGTCTATCAAAACGAAAAAAGGAGAGTGTATGAAATTACTTTTAGGATTATTTCTTTTATTACCACTGAGCGCACAAGCCATGGAATCATTTTATTGCGACTGGCAGAACCATGTCGAAATGGTTGTTGATGTACCCACTCAGGGAATGCCAGTGATCACCATCGGTGGAAAAGGACAAGTTACTGAGTTTCGCCAAGGTTCTGACAACGTCACTGTTCTAAAAAACTTTAGAGGAGACAACGGTCCATTTATTATGGAAGGCACAGTCCAATCGCGAAAGAGTTATTATTTCTATTTTATGCTCGACTCCAGACCAAATCGAGTTTCTACGGTAATTACAGTATCAGAAGGTACAAACCGTCAAACAGGTCAAATGGAGAGAAACGTAACGAACTACTCTGTGCAGTGTCGACAAATTTAGAAAAACTAGGTGTACAAGGTTCTATGGGGCACGAATTAGCTGACGCAAAGACTTTCACTTATGAGTGCTCCTCATTTACCGTCTCAATTTGGGACGTATTTTTTAGAAACTTTTGCCTACCTTGGGTGTTATTAAGATAACATCATTAGGGGGCTGTCTATGAGAAATTATCAATATAAATTGAACGACAATCCATTTTTCGCTTCGACCTTAGCGATAATACTCATGTTTTTTTCAGTTCAATCAAAGGCTTTACCTGATGGCTTTTCATGGTCCCAGGTTTTTAAACTTGATACCCAGGCAAAGCGACTCATAGATATAATGTATTGCGATCATCCGTCTTGCTCCAAACAGATCGGGTCTGGCCCAAAGGATACACTCAACTTTTCAGCAAGAGGCCAAGGCAATTTTAACTCCCTTGCTACATGGAATTTGGAAAATTTAACCGGACTCTCAGTTCAAAAATCGCAATTGCAACTCTGTGAAAAGAACCCCGGAGATATTCCCTACTATTCAAGCTTTCAAGCCAAGGGAACGTCTTTTGCCTACTACCAAACTTCGGACTCCTACGATAAAACAGATGGATTCAAATTAATGTCCGGAGCCAACTACACATACTCAAAGCCTCTCCGACCACGTCCCTGGAAGGGAAACAACTCTGCCCTACTCGTTCGCTTTAAAGTAGCAATGCCAGTAATTGATTACGACCAGGACAATGTCATCTCTGCTGCCAGGGTCATAATCAAGATCGGCTACAATAATTCAAACCATTCAGCCCATAATAGGTACTTCTGGGTTAAACCGCAGTTTTTTGCATCAGACCCTTCTTCTGCAACAGACAATGTTCGTGTCGACCCAAATACGAGCACTCTTATGGTGAGATCATTTATTAAAAGGGACACTCAGTTTATGAAAGTCAGCGGCGCGAGCTCTCTCATTCAATCGAGTGCCTTTTTAGATGACAAAACTTTTGAAATTGTCTTAGAAAAAAAGCATTTAAAGCGAATCATCGAAGCGGTTAACAGCCACCCTAAGTATTCCGGTAAAAAATTACCAACGGGGAACTCCCATTGGCAATTTTACGAAGTTAAAGGTTTTAGCCTTAATCAAGAGACCAACTTAGATCATAAAGGCTTGGGGTACGCACACGACTTCGAAGCAGCCCTACGAAGCACACTTTTTGAGGTCTATACCGGAGCTATAGAGTATTAGGACTTTCCGGTGCTACCAAAGCCACCGGCACCGCGATCGGTGTCAGTAAGATTGTCCGTCACTGTGAAGTCAGCCTGAACAATCGGACAAATCACAAGTTGGGCGATACGATCTTGAGGATTGATTTCAAAAACTTCTTGTCCATGGTTAATTAAGATTATTCCAACCTCACCGCGATAATCGGCATCGATAGTTCCTGGAGTATTGACTAAACTAATGCCGTGTTTAATGGCCAGACCACTCCGTGGACGAGCCTGTATTTCAAAGCCAATCGGAATTTCAAAACTAAGGCCTGTGGGAATTAACTTTCTCTGCCCGGGCTCAAGGGCCATAGGCGAATCGATTTGGGCTCGAACATCAAACCCACTCGCCCCTTCACTTTGATATGCAGGAAGCTCCCCTTGAAAGTTATCTCTTTTAAGAACTTTGACTGATAGTTTTTCCATTTCCCCTCCTCAATATCTTTGAACGATTATGTTACAGTCCTAAATCAATATTGCAAGTCGGACCCAGGCCAAAATAATTTTAAACCAATTGGCTCACATCCAATTCAGTGCTTTGACCTAATATATAAATGGACATCTTGTCCGTGTGAAAATCATTTTCTAAAAAGTGAGAAATCGACTTCTGGCTCACCTTTGAAATTTGCTCAATAACTCGACTCACTGGTCGATACTCACCATAAAGCCACTCATTAATGGCCAGAGAATTCATTCGAGATTCCATATCATTACTCCCGAGCAGAATCTGCCCGCGCACCTGATGTTTGAAAGACTCAATTTGCTCATCATTCAAACCATTAGTCTTGAGCTTTTCTAATTCATTGAGCACGAGACTTGATATGGGCATGACTTGCGCCTGCTCGGTTCCGGCGTAGAAAATATTAATTCCAAAATCACGATAGGAAGTCAGCATCGTATAGACGTTGTAGGCCGCACCCATTTTTTCTCGAATTTCTTGAAAAAAGAGCGAGGTCATTCCACCACCCAAATAGGTATTCACAATATAGGAATCAAATCGAGTTTGTTCTTTGTGACTAGAGACCGGCCATCCCATAACAAGGTGAGTTTGCTCACTTGGTCTTTGCTTCTTCTCAACAAATTGAACCGGAGTAGGAGCCTTCGGATATATCTGAGTCTCTGCCTTTTTTAAGTGCCCCAAAAGCTTCTCAACTTGGGCGTGTAGGGCTTCATGATCCACATTTCCAGCAGCCGTTACGATAATCGTTTCGGGATTCTGGTAATGCTTTTGATAGAAGTCATATATTTTGTCTCGGTCCATTCCCGCAATATTTTGAGCAGTCCCTAGGATGGGCCACCCAGCCGAATTTCCTTCAAAATAGAGCCCGAAAAATTCATCAAAAACCGACTCTTCGAGATCATCTTCAGTCATTTTAATTTCTTGAAGAACCACTTCTTTTTCGGTTTTCAGGTCTCCGGGGTCAAAGCTCGCACCAGAAATAAGGTCACATAGGACATCAGCAGAAAGGGCCTGATCTTCTTTTAAACAGTGGGCATGAAAGCAAGTATACTCCCTACCCGTCATGGCATTGAGCTCTCCTCCAACAGCTTCGAGACTTCTTGCGATTTCAAAGCCCGTGCGCTTTTCGGTTCTCTTAAAAACCATGTGTTCAATGAGATGAGAAACCCCCATCATTTCAGGGGATTCATAGCGGACGCCTGTTTTCTCAATCCACAGGCCTAGGCATACAGAATGGGCGCTCGGATATGACTCCGTAAGCACCCTAATTCCGTTGGATAATACTGTCTTTTTAAAAGACGAATTGAAGGTCACAGATGACTCAATTAGCTCTCTTTCTGAGGAGCATCGAGAAGAACTTTTCTAGAAAGCTTCATTTTTCCGTGTTTATCAATATCGAGAACCTTAACATCGATGTTCTCGCCTTCTTTGATAAAGTCAGAAACATTTCTCACACGCTCATGGGCAATCTCAGAAATATGGAGCAAACCTTGAGTGTTAGGTAGAATCTCTACGAAAGCACCGAAGTCTTTAATAGAAACAACTTTACCGCTGTAAACTTTGCCAACTTCTGCTTCTGCACAGATTTCTTCAATCATCTGAATCGCGCGACGTGATTTTTCAGGATCAGTCGATGCAATGTTGATAGTACCGTCATCTTGGATGTCGATTTTAACTTCAGTTTCTTCGATGATCGATTTGATAACTTTTCCGCCTGGCCCGATCACTTCACGAACCTTGTCCGGCTTAATCTTAATGGTCTCAATACGAGGAGCGAATTCAGAAATCTCACCACGAGGAGAAGAGATTACTTTTTCCATTTCGCCAAGAATATGGAGACGTCCCTCTTTGGCCTGGTGGAGAGCCGTTTCAATGACGTCAAAAGTAATTGAGTCAATTTTGATATCCATCTGAACAGCAGAGATACCTTCTTTTGTACCAGCGACTTTAAAATCCATATCTCCCAAGTGATCTTCGTCACCAAGGATATCTGAAAGAACAGCGAAGTCATTTCCTTCGGCAATCAAGCCCATGGCAATACCTGCAACATTGGCCTTAATCGGAATACCAGCATCAAGCATCGCTAGGATTCCTGAGCAAACAGTACCCATTGAACTTGAACCATTGGATTCAAAAACTTCACCAACAAGTCGAATGGTGTAAGGGAAATCATCATAGTCGGGAAGAATCGCTTTAAGCGCTCTTTCGGCCAAATTTCCGTGACCGATTTCTCGACGAGATTGTCCACCCATGCGGCCTGTTTCACCCACGCAGTACGGTGGAAAGTTGTAGTGAAGTAAAAACTTCTTCTTATAAGATCCCATGATTTGGTCGATGATCTGCTCATCTTCACCAGTACCAAGAGTAATTGTACCGAGAACCTGAGTTTCACCACGAGTAAATAGTCCTGAACCGTGAGCGCGAGGCAAAAAACCCACTTCACAAGCGATTGGACGAACTGTTTTCATGTCACGGCCATCGATTCGAACTTTATCTTGAATAATCATAGAACGAGCGAGTTCATACTTAAGATCACCGAGAACGATTCCAAGCTCTTTCTTTTTGAGAGCCATTTCTTCCTTATCAGTGATTCCTTCGAGAAGAGTCGCTTCAGCGTCTTTCTTAGCCTCATCATAGGCCGAGTAACGCTCCATTTTGTCAGTCTTGCTCAGTGCAGACTTTACTTTATCTCTTAAGAAAGCATCTGCTTTCGATCGAAAATCTTCAGTTACCTTGAATACATCGTATTCACGGGTTGGCACGTCGCCTGTAAGTTTGCGAAGCTCGTCCTGCATATCAAATACAGGCTTCATGGCATCGTGACCAAACTTAAGAACCTTAAGAAGGTCTTCCTCAGAAATAAGCTTGGCTTCCCCTTCAACCATCAAAATACCATTACGAGTACCGGCAAGGGTGATCTCTAGGTCTGAGTTTTCAAGCTGACTTCGCATCGGATTGATGACGAGTTCACCATCGATTCGACCGACAGTAAGAGAGGCCGTTGGTCCGTTAAATGGGATATCTGAAATATGGCAAGCAGCAGAAGCACCGATACTTGCTAAGCTATCGATTGGGTAGTTTCCATCACTACTCAAAATTGTAGCTACGATTTGTGTGTCTTTGTTATAACCTTCAGGAAAACAAGGTCTGATTGGACGGTCAATCAAGCGGGCATTTAAAGTTGCCTCAGCTGAAGGTCGCCCTTCTCTTTTGAAAAATCCACCGGGGAATTTACCTACGGCGTAGTATTTTTCTTGATACTCAACTGTGAGTGGGAAGAAATCCATATCGGAATCTCTTCGACTGGAAACCGCTGTTACGAGAACAATGTTGTTTTCGCAAGTTACGACGACGGATCCATCGGCCTGTTTTGCTAGGCGTCCGGTTTCGATCGTGATCGTCTTGCCACCAAGCTGTGTTGTTACGGTTTGTTTCATGAATTCTCCTTATACCTTTTTAAAACCTCTCTTTTGAACCACATTTGCCCAAAAGATCGAGAAGCCTGTTACCGCGACCTCTCTTATCTAAGAACAGTCACTCAGCAGGCACAAGGAAGAATTCGTAGAATCGATACTTTATCTGAACGATTACGGGTCCCCCCATGAACCCACGTGATCTATTCAGATTACTTTCTGATATTAAGTTCTTTAATCAACTTAACGTAAGAGTCGAAATTCTTCTTTTTAAGATAGCTAAGAAGTTTCTTTCTCTTGTTAACCTGGGCGATCAAACCACGGCGACCATGATAATCGTGCTTATGTTGCTTGAAGTGCTCAGTTAAATCATTAATTTTATAAGTAAGAAGTGCTACTTGAACTTCAGTGCTTCCGGTGTCGAGTTCTTTGCGCTGAAAATTCTTAATGATTTCTTGTTTCTGTGAATTGAGTATTGCCATTACTTCCTCCATTGGATGGTTAGAAAAGCCCCATAGATAACGTCATGGCTGTCGCTATTAAGAGCAAAGCGGCATAGTAGAGGATTTGACCATCACCGTCAATAGGAATCTCCCTCCTTTTGCTAAAGAATGAGCCCTAAAAACCCTCTATTTTCAGATATTTACCGGCGCGGAAAGACGCGCTTGATTTTAAAGCGCCCAGTTTCACTGGGTTCGAGAAGAGCTAGAAGATGCCTATCTCTTTTACTTATTATCTTCACACCCAGGTCAGATCCTAACTCACTAAAATAGTTTTTCAAAATTAGTGAGATGGATTTAGAGATCTGCCCATTGAGAAGGAGCTTTTCATCGAGCCCTTCGATGCGAAGCCTGGGCCATTCGGGGAGGCATTGATCCAACTCAATAAAAGCCGGATTTAGAGCATCTTCTTGGATCGCCCTTAATGCGGCTTCTTGACTATCACATCCTTCAAGGATTTTTTGAATACTTTCGAGGGAAAGAGCCGAATCAACCCGGTAAGGTAGGCTCGCGGTTCTTCGCAATGCGGATAAACTCGCTCCACAACCTAATTTCTTACCCACTTCGTGGACAAAGCTGCGGACATAACTCCCCTTGCTACAAGAAAAGCCAAGACTAAATGAGTCACTACTTATATCGAGATCTTTAAAGTCGAAAAACTTCATGGTTTTTTTAGGAATCTCTTCCAGGTCCACATTTTTACGAGCGAGCTCATAGAGCTTTTTGCCATCGCGTTTTATGGCCGAGTACATGGGGACTTCTAAATCAAACTCCCCTTCATAACTGCGAATTGCGCCTTCGATCTGCGACTGACTGAGATCAAAGTCTTTTTGCTCTAGAGTTTCACCGGTCACGTCTCTAGTGTCCGTGACAATTCCCAGTTTTCCAGTGAGGTGATAGGCTTTTTCAGCTGTCAAAAGCTGATCTGAAAGTTTTGTGGCATTCCCAATAAGAATGACCAAGAGTCCCGTTGCCATGGGGTCGAGAGTGCCAGCGTGGCCGAGGGCACGACTGTGGAGGGCCGATCGCAATCGCGCAACCACATCATGACTCGTTAGCCCTTCCGGTTTATCGACCAGAAGGACCCCGTGAATGAGTTGAGGTTTCTTGGATTTAGCCATTCAATCCTATTGAAGCTCTCTTTGACGTTCTTCTTTGATAAAGGCTTCAATAACATCGCCCACTTTAATATCGTTGAAGTTTTCGATGCCGATACCACACTCGTAACCAGATTGAACTTCTTTAGCATCGTCTTTAAAACGCTTCAACGAAGACACATTACCTTCGTAGACAATTTTGCCATCGCGGACCAGTCGCAACAAAGAATTACGAGTAATTTTTCCGTCTTCAACGTAACAACCAGCAATCATACCTATTTTAGGAACGCTAAACGTATCGCGAACCGCTGCACGACCGTGAGCCACTTCAACAACGTCTGGCTCAAGAAGACCCGAGAGGGCTTTCTTAATATCGTCCATCAATTCGTAGACAATCGAGTAGCACTTAATTTCGACACCCTTTTCTTGGGCCACCTTTTGCGCTCCACCATCTGGTCTCACATTAAACCCTACGATCAAACCACCAGCGGTCGAAGCAAGGAGTACATCCGATTCACTGATTCCACCGACAGCTTTATGAATGACCTTAATAGATACTTCATCACTTTCGATTTTATCAAACATTCCGATAATTGCTTCGGCAGAACCGGCAACATCGGTTTTTAAAACAATTGGAAGCTCTTTGAGATCACCGGTTTGTACCTTAGAAAAAAGATCTTCAAGTGACATTTTAGAT
The DNA here is from genome assembly GCA_030424665.1 of Bdellovibrionia bacterium. Taxonomy (GTDB): domain Bacteria; phylum Bdellovibrionota; class Bdellovibrionia; order Bdellovibrionales; family JAGQZY01; genus JAUHWN01. The sequence continues at coordinate 15,933 of JAUHWN010000033.1, forward strand.
GCCGGCTTAATAGACTCTTGTTTCTGCTGCTCAACACGTTTAGCCGAAATTTCGTCCGCCGTTTTCTCATCGACTGTTACATCAAAGCGATCCCCAGCCATCGGACAGTCTTTAAGACCCATTATTTCAACCGGTACACTCGGACCAGCTTCTTTAATGTTGGCACCAGTGTGATCCATTAAACTTCGTACCCGACCTGAAACGAGACCGACCACATAGGTTTGACCTAGCTTTAAGGTACCATCTTGCACGAGAACAGTAGCCACTGGTCCACGGCCTTTTTCGACTTTAGATTCGACAACAATACCCGTTGCTGAACGCTCTGGGTTGGCTTTGAGTTCAGCCATTTCGGCGAGCAACGTAATTTGATCGAGAAGATCCGAAATTCCGTCACCCTGAAGGGCCGAGACCTTAACAAACGGAGTGTCTCCACCCCACTCTTCAGGAACCAACTCATGCTCTGTCATTTGTTGTGTGATTTTATCAACATTAGCTTGTGGCTTATCAATTTTATTCACGGCTACGATTATAGGAACACCAGCCGCTTTTGCGTGGTTAATCGCTTCAATTGTCTGTGGCATCACACCATCATCCGCAGCGCACACGATAATAACGATATCTGTTACATTGGCTCCACGGGCCCGCATTGCCGTAAAGGCTTCGTGACCGGGAGTATCGATGAACGTGATCTTGCCGTTATCTGTTTCAACTTGGTAGGCACCGATGTGCTGGGTAATTCCACCCGCTTCACCTTGCACTACATTGGCTTTTCTAATGGTATCGAGAAGCGTTGTCTTACCGTGATCAACGTGTCCCATGATTGTAACCACCGGCGGGCGCGTTACTGGTTCAGCTTCGAGATTTCCGAATGCTGCAGCAGTGATCAATTCATCTTCAGACCGAGCTACGTTTTCAGCTTCGAAACCAAATTCGGGAACAATCAATGATACTGTATCGAAATCGAGCTCAGTATTAGGCTTGGCCATGATGCCATTTTGTATAAGAACCTTTGTTAACTGAGGCATTTTAAGGGCCATCTCTTGCGCTAAATCGGAAACCTTAATTGTGTCATAAACTTTTACCACTCGCTTACTGGCCTTTGGCGTAGTGATCTGAGTTTTCTTAGCTTCTCGATTCAACATTCCCTTTTTCTTTCTCGGCTGAAAAACCATCTCCCTCTTTTTAAATTCAGAGGTGTGAAATACCGGCGGACGTTCTTCCTCTTTTCCAGTATTTTTCGATGGATCCTTTGCTGGCGATGTCGGAGTTGCCTTTCGCTTATCACGATCCTTGCGCGTATCCTCTTTGTTAAAATGAGGATCTTGTGGCTGTTGGCTCGAGGAATCTTGGGATCCAGTACTACGATTTCGCTTGGCATCGTCTTCGCTCACATAACCAGGGCGAATATTACCGCGACCGCGACCACCTTGATTCTTTTGCATTTCTTTGAAGCGACTTGGATCAATGCGACCAACGATATTCCCACCGCGACGCTCAGATTTCACTCCACTGATCGGGCCATCTTTAGTCATGGAAACTTCGCGCTTTCGCTTTGTCGTTTTCTTTTTGTCATCAGAGTCCGACTCTTTAGCGTCTACTTTTGAATCTTCTGCCTCTTCTGTAGCCTGAGCTTCTGTTTTTTCATCGGCACTCGCCTCTACCTGCGCTTGAGGAGTCTCTTCAGCTTGTGCCTGCGGAGTCTCAGCAACAGGAGTTTCTGGGGCAGCTTCTACAGTAGTTTCAGCACTCACTGCCGCTTTTGCTTCTTCAGCTTCCGCTTCTGCAGCCTTAGTACTGGCCTTCTTCCGAACGACGGTTCTTTTAACCGGTGGCGCTTGAACTTCTTCTGCCGCCTCTTCTGCCTCAACTGATTTTTTCTTCCGCACGACAGTGGTCTTTTTGACGACAACCGTCTTCTTGGCAGCAGCTTTCTTTGCAGTCTTCTTTTTGGCGGTTGTCTTTTTCTTCGCCGTCGACTTCTTTTTAGAAGCTGCTTTTTTCTTGGCTGTTTTCTTCTTTGTTTTTTTCTTACTCGACTTTTCTTCGTCGAGTTTTTCTTTAATTTGATCAATGATCTCAGGAGACAGGGCCGCCATATGGCTCTTCACCGGAAGCTTCCATTCACGGATCTTATCCATTAGTGCCAGGGTTTCTAGGCCCATTTCTTTTGCAAATTCAAATACTTTAGGTTGACTCACTCTTAGTCTTCTCCTCAATCAATAATATACAACTCAATAAAAGAACCACGGTTAAGAAAATGTTTATTCTTTTGTCGCTTCCTCCATAACCGGTTCTTCTACGGGTGCAGGTGGCACCTCATTTTCATTGGCCGCACCTGCTTCTTCTGTCTCGGGAGCCGCCTCTGCTGTTTCTTCGCTCGCTCCTACAACTTGAGCTTCACCTTCTTCAGAACTCGCTGCCTCGTCGGTGTTTTCCTCATTGCCCTCTTCTTTAGCAAGGGCTGCTAGTTCTTCTTTTAATCGAGCATCGGCCTGAGACTTCGCATCACCGGTCGCAGCTTCAACAGTTGCTTTTGGTGCTTGTGGAATCTCCATACCCTCTTGAGAGTATTTTTCTATTAGACCTTTGGCATCTTGAATAAGCTTTTCAGCTCGCTCTTGTTCTTCGTAGCCAGGAATGCTCAAGATATCTTCGATGTCGGCATCGGCTAGGGCTTGAAAACTACCAAATCCACTCTGGAAAATATTTTGCGCCATGGTTTCATTCATCTCAGGAAGTAGCATGAGATTGAAAATTGATTCTGCGGTTTTCGCAGAAGCATTGGACTCAGATAAAATATCTAACTTCCATCCAGTCAATCGAGCAGCGAGACGAACGTTTTGCCCCTTCTTACCGATTGCCAAACTGAGTTGGTTATCCGGTACAACAATTTCCATTTCTTTATTATCTTCATCGAGAAAGACTCGAGAGATTTCTGCTGGCTGGAGGGCATTACAAGCAAAGCGCGTAATGTCTTCATCCCAAGGTACAATATCAATTTTTTCACCCTTGAGCTCTTGAACAATGTTTTGAACTCGAGAGCCCTTCATACCGACACAAGCCCCAACGGGATCGACAGTGCTTTCTTTCGAGTATACGGCCACCTTTGCTCTTTGGCCGGGCTCACGAGCCGCACCCATGATTTGCACGATGCCGTCGTATATCTCTGGTACTTCAACTTCGAAAAGTTTCTCCAGGTACTGAGGAGCGCCTCTAGACATAATAATTTGCGGGCCACGGGTTGTTTGACGAACCTCTGAAAGGTACCCCTGAATGCGATCTCCTTGACGGTACATCTCACCAGGAATCTGTTCTCTTGGCGGAATATAGGCTTCAGTTCGTCCAAGATCCACAACAATGGATCCTCTTTCTACCCGACGAACGATCCCAGAGGCAATTTCACCTTTTCTCTGATCAAATTCATTAAAAATAATTTCACGTTCAGCATCTCGTACCTTTTGCGTAATGATTTGTTTCGCCATTTGCGCTGCGATACGACCCAGGTCACCGGCCTCAAGGCGAATACCGATAGAATCTTTCAGCTGAACATCGGGGTCGAGTTCTCTTGCCTCTTCGAGAACGATTTCAATGAGCTCGTCTTCGAATTCTTCTGGCGTTACAACTTCTTTAAACTCGAAAAGTTCAACCTCTCCGGTCTCTTCGTTATAGCTCGCTTCAATTTCTCGGTAAGTTCCGTATTTTTTTCTAGCGGCAACGAGCAACCCTTGGGTGACAGCATCGATAACAATTTGTCGGTCGATACCCTTATCCTTACCCACTTGTTCAATCATTCGGCTCAGATCAGAAAACACGCTATCAGCGGCCATTTTAATTACCTCTTCTTCTTTTTCTTAGGAGAACGCTTAGGTTTCACTGGCGATTGGTTATGAGCGCGCTCATCAACAAAAACCACGTTACTCTTTTCAACGTCCTCAAAAGGAATCTCTACAGTGACTCCTTCAAATTCAAATTTAAAATGCTCGTCACTGGCATCAACAATTTTTCCTTCGCCTTGCTTGCGCAACCCAAGGTCAGTGTCACCTTCTGTATTGTAGTCAGCAAATGCAGAACTCGTGCGTACAAAGGCAAGCTCCCCGACAGCCCCTTTGAAGTGCTGTGGCTCGCGCAAGCGTCGTTCTAAACCAGGGCTTGAGACTTCGAGATTATAGGCCCCACCGGGAATGACATCTTCGACATCGAGCAGAAGGTTGAGACCATTGGAAACATTAGAACAGAACCTTCTCCAGGTCGATCGATAAAAACTCTGAGAATTCGGCCTTTACCAGCACCGATAAACTCTAAATCATAAATTTCACAATTCTCCCTCTTGGCCACCTGGTCAGCGAGACCTCGTAGCTTGTGGAGAGTTGCTGAGTCGAGCATACAATCCCTAAACAAAAAAAATAGGCCCTATTAGGGCCTATGGAACGATACAGCTTAGTTAACAAACCCAGGGCTTTAAGGCAAGTTATTTATATAAGTATATAAAATAGCATCGCTTTTATCTGGGTAATAGGCAGGGCGGCGACTGACTTCTTTAAAGCCAAGCCCCTTATAAAGGGCGATGGCTCGATGGTTTAAAGCACTCACTTCGAGCCATATTTCTTCTCCTAAAGACAACTGGCCTTGAAACCAGTTCAGGAGGCTTTTCATAACACCCCGCCCCCGACACTGGGGTAAGGTCGCTAAGTAATCAATTTCTTTTATTTTTTCATCAATTTGGCGATAAATGATAGCGCCGATCGGACCGTGATCGCCTCGTGCAAATATACTATCACCCGCCGCAAAGAGGTCCACGATCTCACTCGCCTTCTTCTCAAAACCTTCCGAGGCCGCTTCGTAGGACGACAGCTCCTTTTTAAATTGAATCTCTAGTTCAGAATCAGGCCCATGGCTGAACTCAATGTTTGCTGCCTCTAGCTCCAGGACGGCTCCCCTTGATTTAAGATTTGAAAACTTTAATTTTGTATTTCCGTTGAAGGACATCAAACCAATCTTTCAACCGAGAGTCGACCTGGCGGCGGATGAGAAAACGCTTAATATTGACTTTAAAGCGCTCAAAGGGAAGGTTGCCAAAGCGACCCTTATTTTTTTCAAAGTATTCCTTAGCCTCTTCATCAGTCACAGGAACCAGTGAGGAGTCGGTCTTAAATTGAATGAATTTTTTTGCAATCAACTTTCGCTCGGTCATTTCATTGAGCTCTTTCGCTCCCACTTCCCAGTCGCGCCATACTCCGCTCTTTTGATAAGCTTGATTGATTTTGTTCACTGCAAACTTAACTTCAGCACTCGTAACATTGGTTACACCAAACGATTTGGCCTCAAGGTAGACAACCCACTCAATCAGTACGGCATTAACATGCTGCTCAAATTCTAATTCTTTTTTTTGCCCACTATATGGCTGAAGAACTCTTTCTATGAGTTTATTTATCTCTAATTCGCGAAGGGTCAGTATGTGGTCTCCAACCCGAGCTACGGCTTGGCTAACGACCACATCTCTTCGCGTTGTTTGCGCTTGAGAGGTCTCAATGGGAGAAACAAGCGTAAAAAGTGTCACTGCGAAAGCCATGATGACGAAAGCCAATTTGTATCCGAAAGTGCGAAAAACAGTCATATTTCAATCATGATCCCATCTAATGCCACTGACAAGGGCAAGGATGTAAATACTTTGGGCATTTAATTTGCTCCTAGAGGGGATCTAGAAATGAAAAGAGGAATAAAAATGAAAAAAAGCCTATTGTTTTCAATATTTGCACTGACTGCCTCGACCTTTTTAGCGGCATTAAATTCAGCATCGGCGCAGACTGTAAACGACGTGAACTTCTACTCCCAAGAAACATTCCTCTGCCAAGGGAATTTCCTATTTAGCAAGAGACTCCTCAGCACTGAATACGCCCACCCTACGAGACGAGTATTACAAGAAAAGACAGATGGACAAATTGAAATTTCGGTGGCTCTTGATCGCGACGCAGAAAATATTCATGTGACATACGGTAACGGTACTTTCACGATTCGACCGGACATCAGCGAAAATGCTCAAATCCTCGAACAGGACAGTGAAAAACGCTATCGCTTTAAAAGAGCGATCGGAACCGAAGTTACTAGCACCAAAATTAAAAGACTCGTACCCACTTCCGACGGAAAAGGCTTCTATGCCGTCGTCGAAGAAACTTTTAAAACTTATCCGCGTGAGCGCGACGACATAAGTATCCCCTTTGTTGACAATAGCTTTGGTAGCTCGGTCAATGGTATTCTTCGAGGTGCCATTAACGGCACAGTAGGCTTTCTCACAGATGGCCTTTCAGGTGCGGCAGATCCTCTGACTGTAAAAAAACTTCGCTATTCAGTTGTAAAATACAATCTTAAAGGCGATGTGGTTGATCAAATCAGCATCGATGAGGCCTACGATACCAATGAATTTCTCGATGGAGTTGCAGCCGTTAATGGATTAAGGCTTTTTGACGAAACGCCAATCTACATCAATGGAAACAGTATCTACGTTCGCCCGACACGAAAAGAAGTAAACCTTGGTGATACTATTCTCAGCTCGAACCCCTCAGATTTCACAGAAGATGTTTACCGAGTCGATGACACGAATGAGGGACTGGCTCTAAGTGGCTCTCTCAATCGATTTGATTTTTTTGAGGCCGCCTCTGAAACCCTCGACGGATCAGTTCAGTTGTTTAGAACTGATTATCGAAAGACCCTTTTGGACCTTGCCCCTCGACCCAATGGAAATATCTTGGTTTATGCTTCCAGATGGGTTGGTAATTTCAACCCCAGTGAAGTGGTCTTTCAGGAAAACCTCGGAGGATATACCTATCTCAATGGTGAGCTTGTCGAATCACCAGATGGAACTGTTTATGTGAATAAACCGTTTCTATGGCAGAGTTCAATGGACCTCGATGAAGCCCTTATATGGGGACGTGGTCGCTTCTCTGAAGTGGCACCTATGCACCATGCAAAGGTGGTCCGCGTTGCTCCCGATGGAGATCTCATATTTGTTTTTCCCTATCGGAGTAAAAACTTGGTCCTCACCTACGCCGTTCTAAAGATTCGTCCCGGATACTATGAATCAAATTCTGAGGATGGGTCTGTCCCTGGAGTTCAAAGAACCCCAATGAAGCAAAAAGGTGGAATCGTTGCCGCATGGGAAGTCGTTGGAAACAGCGACAATGACAACGATGGCCTCATCGGAGTTTACATCATAGGAAACACTCTCTATCTCCATGGTGATGCTGGCTTTGGCTTATCGGAAGATGACTTTAATTTAGATATGGAGCCGACAGTCGTTAAAATCGAACTGTAGAAAATCCACTGATGAATCTTTGAATTCCAATAATTTTGGCAAAAAAAAGCCTCGACGGGGATCGAGGCTTGGTATCAATCATTATATTATCATCTTAATCTTAACAATTAGAACATGAACTTTCCGCTCACTGTAGCGAAGTAGTAGTCGAATTCTTCAACAGGATTTCCGAAAGTTGGATTCACAAAAGATTGAAGTACTTCAGAGTCTTGTCGAAACGTGATGTTAGTCATGTAAGTAAAATCAGCGCCGATGACAAAGCCGGGAGTTACTTCCATTTCTCCACCGACCATAAAGCCCATGTCAAAAGCGTTTGAAGATGTATCACCACTGGCGATAACAAACTGTCTATCAGTGTAATCGCGACGAGTGAATGACAAGGCAGCACCTACTACAGGAGTGAACTTTGTCGGAAGAACACTATACTTAGCGATTCCTGAAAAGTTGTACTGATCCATTTCTTTAAAAGAAGGGAATGGATTAGCAAATCCAGTTTGATCGACCACTTCGATATCATAGTTAGAGTATTTGAAAGAACCTTCGAAAGTAAAACGATTGGGTAATTTCACTCCAACACCGAATCCAGTGGCTAGGTTACCACGGATATTAATGACATCTGGGTATTCAGGAAGACCAACATTCGCGAAAACGTAAAGTTGCTCAGTCGCTGGCTCTTCTTCGTCTTTTAAATCAGAAATCGCTGAGCGAATCTCTTCTTTAATATCAGTAGCGTCAACTTTTTCTACAACAGGCGCTTGCTGTGGAGCTTGATATTGAGGCGCTTGATAAACCGTCGTCGTTTTTACAGGATATTGATTCTGACTGTACTGGTCACCATCGTAGCTGCTTGCCGAACCGTTTAACTTATCGCCAAATAGTCGTTGCGAGCGAGCTCTTTCATCTTCCATGCGAGACTCTTCAAGCTTCTCAACAATTTTTTGCTCAGTTTTAATTTCGAGATTTTCTCTGGCCTTACGCAAACGCTGAGCACGAGACTCAGAAAGTGGTGAAGCTTCAATGAAAGTCGTCGGTTGTTCTTGGACTTGTCCTTGGTAACCTTGAAAATCTTGTTGCTGGTTATTCATGATCACAATTTTGTTTGATGAATTAGCGTCACCTTTTTTCTTCTTCATTTTTTTAAGCTGGCGCGCTTTGATTTTCGACAACGGCTCATTGTATTCCGCTTCGTATTCATCTTCATCGTATTGGCTGCCATATTGTTGAGCCTGTGCGAGTGCGGCAGGAACAAAAATAGCGAGCATGAGTAGAACTTTAAAAAACTTCATTGTAGCTCCCCGTAAGGTTAAAAACTCTTCCGAATCTCGATTGAAACTCGGCTGATTGATTGAGTTATGACTAAATAATTAGCCCGTATACCCTGGACTACTAAGCAATACTGGTGCCGAAATCCGAACAAACTTAAGGTGCTGCGCATCAAGTAACGAGTATTCATAAACTTTCGTTAAATTCGCCCCTTTTTTAGGCTGTGGAACTGAAATTTGCAAAGAGTGCGAGCCAATTTGTTAAGTTCAACTTCTTAGTTAAAAAACATAAATGATTTAAGAGTCTTATTGAGTTGTAGGCTTTTCACGAAATGCAAATTTAGTCACTTTTCATCTGTCACTAAGAACTTGATCAGGTATGAAAAACTTTCGACGACCCTGAAAGCCTTTCACTGCTCGATTTCCTTGTAACCCAAGTTTTGATGTTTATCAGGTCGCTAATTTGTTCCGATTGACTCTTGCTCGAAGAAATTACAACTCATCTATCAATGTTCCCATGACTCAGTTATTGTCTGCTCAGAAAAAATATTTCGCTGGAGACAATCATGAAATCATACCTTTTGGGAATTGCACTGCTCTTTATTTCACTACCCATCTTTGCGCTACCTGAATCAAACTCTCTTGAAACCATGATCAATTATATGGAAGGTGGCAAGACCTGTGATGATGGAACTGATTTTTGGAAAAGAAAATCGGTCGAAGTCGTAAAAAACATCTACTCGCATCCGACTCCCTTTCACCCGTTCGGCAAAATATTAGAAGAACCCCATGGAACCTACCGAGTTCGATACAGTAAGTACGGATGCGACCTTGGAGCTAAAGGGTCTATAGTGGTCGCTCCAGGCCGCGGAGAATCTTCTGTGGATTATTTCGAAACCGCCATCGATTTCACTCAACTCGGATATTCACCGGTTTATGTAATTGACCATCGTGGGCAAGGACTCTCTCCTCGATTGGGAGACGATCAACAAAAACAACATCTCGTCAATTATGCCCATTACATTAGCGATATGGATGCCATTGTTGAAGAAATTTTAGAAGACCTGTCATCCATAGGTCGATCGAGTGAACCTCTCTTTTTAACGACCAATTCAATGGGGGGAGGAATCGCCCTCGTTTACTCAATTTCGAAGCAAAGTAAAGGTCAGGAGTCACCTTTTAAAGCGATGGCCCTCCTTGCTCCTACGATTAGAGTTAATTATCTGAGCTATGTGCGAAAGGCCCCTACTAAATTAAACAATTTGCTCTATTCAGAACCGGGAGCCCTTGCAATTGCTTGGAAACGTTGTGGAATTCCTCGTAACTGTGATGTCTATGCCGCTGAGGAATTTAGCACATATAAACCCACTGAATTCGTACTTACTGGCACCCCAAGCGACGAAAATTTTATGACTCACAGTAAGGCGAGATATGATTTTCATAGGTATCTCTTCGAAGATTTCTCATGGGATGAAATCAAAGAAAACGAATACGGTGATGAAAACTGGCAAAGCGTTCTCATAGGTGGGTCAACGGCCGGTTGGGTCGTGGCCTCTACGCCTTACTTCCCCTATTTAAGAAAACCAGAAACTTTAAAAAAGCTGCCAAATGTTCCTATGCTTGTTATGACCGCTGAATTTGACCACCGAGTTTACCGCCCTTATTTTACTGGCGAAAAAGACGAGAACGGAGATAAAGTCATTGATCACGATCTCAAATATCATTCTGACTTCTGTGAGAACGTTAACACTCATAATCAGCATGGTAATACAGGTCTTTGCAGGTTCCATGAAGTAAAAGGGGCTTTTCACGAACTCTACAAAGAAACCGATGTCTTCAGAAATGAGGCCATGTCTAAAGTCGACGCCTTTTTTATGGAAATGAGCCAGTAAGCGCGAGAGCTGGCATCAGGCCCCTCTAGTAAGGGGCCTTTCCGGATTCCATGACTCGATCCCATAATTGAAAAAGATTTGCTTGTTTCTGCCCAAAAATTCTATTACTTTCCGAAATCTACCTATTGACTCTTCGAGAGTAAACCATGTGCCGACGTGGCGGAATTGGTAGACGCGCTGGATTCAAAATCCAGTTCCCTCACGGGAGTACGAGTTCGATTCTCGTCGTCGGTACCATTTCACTTCAGAATTTCTTTGGTAATAAGTCCTTTCTTCAATCTGTCCTTTGCATGTGACTGACTTTACTAGGTGCAATTGACGTCGTGAGAAATACTTCTTGGTTTAATCGTGCCAGTAAATTTACCGTCAACGGCCGAGGGCAAGAATCGAAACCAAATTTCACTTCCCTTGATCAGATAAGCCGACCCATTGTGATTATTTAATTCCGTCGTATTAGAGACCTTCCTGGCTCCCGAAAAACTACAATTCGTTCGAGCAACATTGATAAAGCGAATAATATTGGACTTTTCACTACCTCGTTCTGTGTGGTACCTGATTGTTTTCTTATTAAGATTCTGACCTTCGAGGTCCACCTCGTAATATTGATTCGTGTTCACCAGCAAATTAACTTTTGAATGTAACTCGTATCCAGCATTCGGATAGATCGACGGATGAGAATCTTGGCTCCCATTGCGGATCGTATTAAAGTACAATTTATTCTGTGTACCTTCTCGCTTAGCCACATCACTGTAATCGTGGATCACTAAATTTCCGATTTTGTAACTTCCGGCATCACAAACTACCGCATTCCAGGAATCTTTATTTGTACACCCTGAAATCTTGTTGAATCCGTTTTTCACAACTAACATTGAGTTGGAAACTCCTGTCAATGTGCCATCTTGATCGAGAATGGATTGGGAAACATGCCAGTCCGCCCAATTACCTTTGGTCTGTGAGCGAAAATCAACCCTTCTCTTAGGCTCTGGACTGAACTTAAGCTTCTTAGTTCGATTCGTGTATTTATTCGCTCCTCCAATTTTTCCGATGGGCATTGAGGCTATATTTCTCTGAACGTTTTTACTGTCAGCATAATTTTGATCAGATTTCGAGAAATTCTGAAAAAGTACATTATTTAACTCGAAAGGCCCATCGTACAGAACGATCCCATAGTGTCCCGAACTTCCAACAGAATTCGCAATGGTTCTCTTAGCTTTAGAGTCTCTTGGGAAGGGACTATCTCCGATCATAAGAGAATTATTGAGCCGAATATTAAAGGCGTGAAAATGGTGCCACCCACAGTCGGTGGTGATCGTTTGATCAAAGTTCATAGTAGAGCTTCGTGTATAAAAGCACGATTGAGAGCCATGCATCGCCTGATTACCAACAAATGTGGGGATTTCGGGAGGATTGTACTGGGAACTCGATATTGTCATATCATCTTCGTTATTTGGGTTACCAGTAGGAGTGGTGGTCCGAGCACCATCCCAGGTCATTCCAACCCTATTTGTTTTTGCGATGTTATAATCAAATTGCTGGGTTTTTCCTTTTGCCGGAGTGACACATGCGTCTCCATCAATTTTATCACAAATTTCGTTTTGCTCAAATGACATCCAGAAGCCAGTCCCTTCTGACCCAACCGAAACATTCTCTGCGATGATATTCTGAGGGTGAGCTATCCAATAACCAGAAGTCGGTTGAAATCGACGTGATTGCCCACCTCTAAAGTCAGATTCCAACAATTCCCTGCCCGGATAGGGCTTTCTTGAGAGCATGACTAAGTTCTTTTTAATAGTATTAAACCTCTCATTACCATCCTCGAGAAAGATTCCGTGCCCACGGTGATTATAGCAAACGTTATTGACTACCTTCGAGTGGGTCGTACCGTGAACGGTAATACATCTTTGAAAACTATCGTGAATCGAAGAGTTTTTTATGTACTGACCAGAGACGTCCTTTGCCAAATGCCAATGGAAAGGATAGCGGGCCATCTCCCCAGCTTGACCCATTTTGTAAAACTCCGCTCCGTCAATATAAGCCTTTCCACCCCGCATGACCATCATATGCGCACCCATGTATTGATCGGCACCCGAAGAAGATAGGTCTGCTGTTGTAATCACTATTTTGCGAGTTAGGTTGCCAACTTCGGCAGAAGAAAGAAGCTTCCATGAAGTCGAACCTTTCGAATAATTGTGGTTTTTACCGTAATGTGTATAGGTGAGTGCCTTATCCAACTCGAATTGAGTTCCGCTGACTCTCTTTGAAATCTTTCGCTTTTCGGTTTCGTTAAGATCATAACTGGTCGATGCAATAACAATCTCATCTCCAGCTTGCCAACCAACACTATCCTTTAATTTTATTGTCTTTGCCCCTGCATTTGCCGTTTCAGAGAGGCGCGTCCACTTCGAAGAACCCGTTGCACCAAACATTTCAAGCTTACCACCATCTGTCACCGCAAAAGTTCTTTCACCCATGGAATGACCCATCATCGAGAGGGAGCGACCTTTCATAAAAGTAAAAGTGAACTTTCCAGTTACCCGTTTGCTTGATTCTCCACAACGCAAGCGCCCTGAAATCAAAATTCCTTTCGACTTAATAGTTCTAGTTTTGTCTGACTGACAGATTAGCGTTCCCTGAATGTCTATGAGGGATGCCGTGATGTTTGTGTCTATGTACGCGGTCATACCTTTAGGAATAATCAAATCATTTAGACTATTTCTTGGAATCCAAGATGCAGCCACCCAGAAATTTGGAATCTGCAACTGCCCAGACTTGTTAAGAGCTAAATTTGGGTCTTTTTCTGAAATACCATAAACATAGACATACTTGTTCCGGTAATTCATTAAAGATTTTTTTGAAAACAAAACCTTATAACGATGCTTTGATCCACTGGTGGAACAGGCGTCATTTACGGCCTTCTCGTTAGATTGATTCGCAGTAGCGGCTCCAATAAAAACTTTGTTCTTGTTATTAGCATCGCCCAGGTAGACATGAACATTTATTGACTTACTCAGCCCCTTATCACAGGCCCAGCCATTTATCGCAACGTTGCCTCCTTCAGTGACAACCTTGTCGATGTAACCAGCTATTACTGCCTTTGCGCTAATTGAAAGAAAAAATGTGACGAATAAAAGACCCGCTCTAACGAGTCGCCATAGACAAACGTGGTTCCCTTGCATTACTATTCCCCGTATTGCCCCCCAATGATGACTACTTTTTGCAAGACATGCGCCATGATCTTTCATGAATTTTAAATCATTTAGCATTGTCAAAATCGAATAAGTCAATTTGATCGGATACTATTTGTACGTATCAAAATGAGAATTATCTGTTGGCCATAAACGACTCAACAATATAAAAAGAGAGGGCCTAATAGGCCCTCTTCACTCATTTCTGAAATTTCACAAAGAGATTCTCTACCTTACTCCGATTTTTTAACTTCTAAATAGACGGCCGTTTGATTCAATAACACGTATGCAATTTCTCCGAAGGTAATTGGTCCATAGAAATTGCCTGTGCTTTTTCCCTCGAGATTGGAATAAAGGTAATTCAGAATACAATTGCAGCTAAATCCCGGGAAATTGCCGCTATCTTTCATTTCGCGCCGAAATGCACTTTCATAATCCCCAAGTGGTTTTGAAAATTGATATTCAACACCTTTTACCACTGGAGCATAAAAGCTCACTTTTTTACTTTCGAAATCGACGGCCTGAAAGCAAACATTTACATTGGAGCCATTGTAGTTGGCGATAATAGGAAGCTTTTCTTGGTATCCCTGGGACTTCAAATAGTCTGAGAACACCACATCTTTGCCGTTAACAACTGCATCTTCGACTTCGAATGAAGTTTCTTTGAAATCAATTCTGTCACCGTCAAGTGCTTCAAAAGGGTTTACAATTTCTAACCGCGGATAAAAGCCTTCTTCAATTTCACAATGCATGACAAGTGCCTGATCAAAAGACTGCTGCCTCGTGCTTCCATCAAACACACTAGCTTTGGCTCCCTCTTTATTCAGATCGAATCCAGAAACCCAGCCAACCAATGGTGAGTTAAATATTCCATCAATTTCGAGCGCACTTTCTCCGAAGCTAATATGGGTTTTCGAAAATCCCGGAATACAGATAAAAGATACACCATTCTTCGGATAATCGGCTGCAATCCTTTTAATGCTCTCGGCATCGTACTTTTCAATACTTTTGAATCGAATCGAATCCTCGAGCTCTAAAATTTGAACTATCTTATCAGACTGAATTCCTCCATCTTCGGTCATAAAGTAAGGAATCGATCCTCCAATCCAATTTCCTTCAGGGAGTTCACTCAAAAGAGTCTCGTCACCAGCGATCATCAATGGTTTTTCATTATTATCTAGAATAAACTGAACGGCATCTTTATGAGTATATATTGTCTTTCTCATAGATCCCTCGCAATCAATTCCAAATCGGTTTTAACCAAATCTTTATTGGATGTAAAAAACTCGTGGGCAATGAGAGCGGCTTCTTCGATCTTTTCACGATTTCCTGGATTAAGCTTGATCAACATTTGGCATCTTTTAAACATCATTCTCGTCGCTAAGTTTTGAAATGGTACTTCACTTTTTTCGACAAGGGTCCTCCACTTTGGACTGTTTTTTGGTGGAACCATAAATACCCCCTTTTTTGGCTCTACAAAATTATAAGGCAGGATAGAATCCAAAAAAGACTGGAAGTATCAGAACCGTAAATATCTGGTTTCAAAACTGAAACCAGGACTCAGGCATTTCCTCAAGATTCAGAATTGACAAGCCTTTTTAAGGTTTCTTTAATGAATGCTACGAGAAGACTAAAGACTATGGTTATGACTGTAAAAGACATACTTCGCAGGGAACTGCTTAGAAGACAGACAAAAAATACCAATTATTCTCTAAGGAGTTTTGCTAACCACCTTGGAGTCAGCCACTCTTGTTTGAGTTTAATCATGACCAACAAGCGATCGCTTTCAAAGAAACTTGCTCAGATACTTGTTGAGAAATTAAGTCTAAGCGAAGAAGAGAAATCCATTGTATTACAAACTCAAGGTAGTCGCATAGAGGCGAACATTCCCAAACCAACGCCCGATAATAGAGAGCCAACAACCGGGGTTTCAAGTATCAATCGTCTTGAACACCTAGCAATTCTAGCGCTCATTAATCTTCGGGGGCCAATGAATCGAGAACAATTATCAAGTGCTCTTGACCACCCTGTCGCTCAGACAGAAGAGCTTCTTGATAGCTTGCGCGAGGGAGGCTACCTCGTAGAGAATGATGGATACTACTCAAGAAAACAGCAATCTCTAAACATTAAAACAAGTCAAGACAATGGAATTCACGAGGAATATCTAAAAACTGCCTTGGCGGCACTCAATACCACAAGCAATTCTAATTCGGCCTATAGCTTTAATTGTGTTAACGTCGATCAAAACAATATTCCCTTTTTAAAAGAAAAAATTGATGAGTTCCTACAAACAATTTGCCAACAGTTTAGTAGCTCCGAGTCAGGTGGACAGATTTCATACTGTGGAATTCAACTTGTTCCTGCCTCCTCCACAGAGTCACAAAAAAAGCCTCCACTTTAATGGAGGCTTTTTGAGTTTCGTATTTTCATGAAACCAATTAAGCCACTCACAGGTAACTTCACGCTTGTGTCAAAAAAGTGCACTCAGTTAGCAGTTTACTTTTCAGGCCGAGAAATAATGAAACC
>JAUHWN010000195.1 GCA_030424665.1 Bdellovibrionia bacterium
AAGTGATTTACTCACGGCTCAAACAACCAACCCAAGATATATCAACTCTGGACGCGTTGAGAGTATTGGTCTCGAGAATGAATTTGCTTACCTTGAAGCGAACTGGCAAGCCTTTTGGAACTTCCAGTACTATCAAGCAACTTCGACTATTGATTATACGAAATTCGATGATGCTTTCGCCCACGTTCCGCAAATCACTAGTAACTTGATTTTTAACTACTACTTCAGCAAAGACTTCTTAACCAATGTTACGGTTCGTTACATCGGTGAACAGAAATACGCTGATGGCTCGGCTGATGGAAAAACTGTTGATGCAGCTACCATCTTCAATCTCGGTGCTCGCTACGAAAATCTTCTTCTTGAAGGACTTTCACTCGATGCACGAATTTATAATGTTGGTGACTCTGAATATCATCAGGGTGGGCAAACCGGATCTGCTCTTCCATTCCTTCAGGCCGGCATGTGGTACATGGCCACAGTTGGTTACGAATGGTAGAAGCTACCTTTTGGTAGCGCTACCGCGTTATTCAAAGATTGAATTTAAAGCGGACCTTCCGAGGTCTGCTTTTTTTATGCCGCAAGCTTCCCCTGCTGGGGCTCTAAAATTTCATTTACTTTGTCGAGGACCTGTTTTTTCTCGCAAGGCAATAACAACAAGCCCGATATTTTTAAAGATAAAACTGAATTGATAATTTCTCGATCTTTTAGGTCGGTAATAATCAAGACCTGGGTGTCACATTTCATTTTGATTCTCATTTTCCTTAAGAGTTCTATGCCCGTCATTCCTCGCATATTGATGTTAAACACCAGGAGGTCATAGGCCTTCGGCGCACTCCTCAGCTTTTGATAAGCATGGAGCCCATTGCCCGCTTTAAAGTATTCATAGGAATTACATTTAGCGATTGTGGACTCATATAGGGAGCCCAGTGTGCGACCGTCGTCGACACACAAGATTTTACTTCTCATACCCTCTCCTAGACCAAGGTTAAGGTATTGTTAATGGAACTGAAAGAATATCTTGATACGATACATTCTTTTTCGATTATTCGAATCATATTACGACGAATAGAGATTGGTGCTTAAACAAGAAACTAGGAGGCGGTAGTAGAACTACTACACCGCCGACGCAGTGACGAAGTTAGAAACATAAAGATTTAATTCTTCTAAGGATTTCATTGATCGAGGAGCAAGCTTGCAGCTGTGGATTTAACCACTGCAAAGGCGAAGCGACAAAGAAGAATGGAATCCTTAGAAGAATTATTCGTCGTCGATGTCTTCGTCGGACATAGAGCCCAGATTGTACTTCTCAACCCTATACCGCATGGATCTAAAAGTAATCCCAAGAAGCTTAGAGGCTTTCTTCTTCACACCTCCAGAAGCATGAATAGCCTTTATGATGAGCTCTTTTTCGATCTGACCGATCACCTTATCGAGATCAATTCCGTCATCAGTAATTTCGATACCTTCGCTAGAGGCCATCTTACGGCCAGAAGGGGTTTGGACGAATGGTGGCAAACTCTCCGGTAGGATCGTAGCACCTGCTTCAAGAGCAACGGTTCTTTCGATAATGTTTTCGAGTTCTCGTACGTTACCTGGATAGTCATATTTTTTAAGAATATCCATAGCTTCTTTACTGATGCTTCCAATAGCCTTGTTGAGGCGATCGTTGTACTTCTTTAAAAAGTGACCTGCGAGAAGACCTACATCATCACGTCGATCGCGAAGAGAAGGAGTTTTAATATTAATAACATTGAGACGGTAGAATAAATCCTGTCTAAATGTTTGATCTTTAACCATGTCCTCAAGGTTTCTATTTGTGGCCGCAATAATTCGAACATTTACGCTCGTATCATCTGTCGAACCGACTCTTCGAATAACCCGTTCTTGAATGGCTCTTAAAAGTTTTACCTGAATCGAAAGAGGAAGTTCACCGACCTCATCCAAAAATAGTGTTCCGCCATCAGCGACTTCGAACATACCAGATTTGTCGGCCACTGCACCAGTAAATGAACCCTTCTTGTGACCAAACATCTCTGATTCCATCAACGATTCAGGGATGGCACCACAGTTAACAGTAACAAAAGGACGCTCTTTGAGAGGTCCGTTGTAATGAATGGCTTTTGCCACCATTTCTTTTCCGGTACCACTCTCACCAGTGATTAATACATTTGTAGGAGTCGAAGAAACACGCTTGATCAAATCGTAAATTCGATGCATTTCTTCAGAGTTACCAACTAAATTTTGAAAACTATATTCGCGCTCCAACTCTCTTTTGAGTGAGCGGTTTTCAACCTCTAAGTTCTGAGACTTTAATGCGTTTTGAATATTGATTCGAACTTCATCAATCTTAAAAGGCTTAGTGATATAGTCATAAGCCCCCATTTTCATAGCTTCTACAGCTGACTCAGTGGTTCCAAAAGCCGTAATCATCATGAAAAGGAGATCGGGGTAATTTTCTTTAACAAATTTTAAAAGCTCAATCCCAGTGACATTGGGCATCTGTAAATCGGAGATGACCATATCAAATGACTTCTTGCCGAGAATATCTATCGCCTTTTGCCCGTCTTCAACACAGGTGACATCATATCCTTCTTTTCGCAGCATTATGTCGAGGAATTCGCGAATAGATTCTTCGTCGTCAACAACTAGGATTCTAGATTTCATTTAAGTCCCCTTTACCTTCAGACCTCTATCATCCTTTGATGGACTAAATTCTGCAAGTAATTTTGAGTCTTTAGAGGTTTCACCTGCACCTTCGCCCGACTCTGCACTGGACTCTTCAAACTTGGGAAACTCCAAAATAAACTCGGTTCCGACACCAACAGCACTATCTACAAAGATTTTAGCTTGGTGGGATTCTAATATCTTATGCGTGACAGCAAGACCTAGGCCTGTCCCTTTTGGCTTCGTGGTAAGGAAGGGTTCAAAAATTCTTTTCAGGGTTCTTTCGTCCATACCACAACCACTATCTTTTACTTTGAGGAGTATTTTTTGGTCAAAGTCTTGGGATTCGACTAAAAGGACTGGCTTTTCTGAAGAGTCCATCGCTTGGCAGGCATTTATAATGATATTCAAGAGCGCTTGCTTTAGCTTATCTTGATCTCCCTCAATAAAGGCTGAGCCCTCTAACTTCACTTGAAAATCGATATCGGCACGTAATTTACTATCGACTTTGACCATCTCTAGAATATTTCGCACGAGGAGGTTGAGATCCATTTTCTTTAGTTGAGTTTTATCGGGACGAACAAAATCTAAAAACTCTGTAATCATATTATTGAGGCGGTCTATTTCTTTGAGAGTAATTCTCATCAATTTTTTCTCATCGCTCATCTCATTGGCTTCGAGCAAACCTTCCATCATTTGAATCGATCCACTGATGCTCGCCAAAGGGTTGCGAATTTCGTGGGCGATCCCGGCGGCCAATTGCCCTACGGCTGCAAGTTTTTCAGATTGCCTCATCGCACTCTCAAGCCTGCGAATTTTAGTTAAATCTTGAAAGGTTAAGATGTAGCCGGTGAGCCGACTTTCCTCGTCGCGAAGTGGAGAAACTGTGAGTCCGATGAGCTTCTTTTCTCCGAACCCCGCCTCGTAGTTAAAGTCTCTTTCGACCCGACGCTTTCCAGTATCGATAAAATTCTGTTCTTTGATCCAATCAACAAATCCATCGAGAAGCAGGTCCACGGAGCGTCCCAAATAGTCCGATTCATTAATTTCGAGTATTTCTTCACCCGCAGAATTGACTTGCAGCATCTCTCCTTCGGAATCGACCGTAATCATTCCGGTTGCCATATTCTGAATGACCAGCTGATTGAAATTCTTTAGGGCTCTTAAATCTTTACCCCGAGCCTGGAGTTCACTTCCCATAAAATTTAATTGTTCAGAGAGGTAGCCTGCGAGTCCTGCCACGGCAAAAAAAGCTAGGTTATTGACTCCCACTGCAAAGTACAATGTCTGGCCTCTGACTTCCGGCCCAAAAATGAGGAGTAAACTAAAGAGCATGGACGTCCAAAGAGCAAGAATTAACGCTCCCTTTCTCTGAAAGACAAATCCACAAAGAATAATATTTACTAGATATAGAAACAAAAAAATAGACTGGTTGATTCCAGAAAAGAATATCAAAAGCGTTATATAGAATGTGTCGAATGCAAAAACCAGGGAAACGGCTGATTTACTCGATATAACTTTCTCAAAAAATAAAAGAACGAGGATATCGATTATGAAGGTCGAAGTCAGGACGACAAAAACCGGAAACAAAACGTCAAAATTGACGAAGTCGGCCTGAAGGGACTGAAAGGCAATTGCGATAAATAAAACTGCAACCTGAAACAGAATCCGAACTGCAGTAATGATCAGCATTTGCGAGCGGTTTTTTGAAAAACCAAATTTTGTGAGTTGTTCCGCCTCAATCAATTGATGATCCTAAGTAAATTCGTTGAGCCTTTTAGCCGCCGGCCATAGCTCCAGCCATGTTGAATATCGGCAAGTACATCGCGATAACTAGGACCGCGATAATTCCACCAAGAACAACCATCAGCAAAGGCTCCATGGCTGCAGTCAACGCTCCAACAGACGCATCAACTTCATCTTCATAAAAATCCGCAATTTTACTTAACATAGTATCGAGCGCACCAGTTTGCTCTCCAACACCAACCATCTGTGTCACCATTGAAGGAACATACTTTTCTTTAGAAAGTGGAACAGTCATAGATTTACCTTGAGAGATGGCATCTTTAGCTCTAAAAAATGCCTGTTCAAGAACGATATTCCCAGCGACTCGAGCTGCAATATCCATCGACTCCATAATTCCCACACCAGCAGCGACAAGTGTGCTCAGTGTTCGAGAAAATTTCGCAATCGCACCCTTCTGAATAACATCACCGATCAGAGGCACATCAATTAGAATTGCATCAACCGTATTTTTTCCATCGGGAGTTCGGTAGTAGTTTCGCAACAAAAAGATGGCGAAACCGGCACCACCAAATATTATATACCAGTAAGAAACAAAGAATCGACTCGCATCGACTACGTACTGTGTTAATGCTGGCAACTCTTGGTTCATTGAAGCAAAAAGTTCCTCAAAGTTTGGAATCACAAAAATCATAATCGCGGCAATAACTAGAAATGCGACAACAATAATTGCAGCCGGATAAATCATAGCGCCTTTGATTTTACCAGTTAACTTAACGTTTTTCTCGATATACTCGGCGAGACGGTCGAGAACAATATCGAGCACACCACCCTCTTCCCCAGCTTTCACCATATTGACATAAAACGTGTCAAAAACGAGTGGATACTGAGCAAGAGCGTCTCCAAGCCGTTTACCAGAACCAATGAGATTCACTACTTCTTGAAGAGTATTTGCTAAGGATACATTTTTAGATCCTTTTGCAAGAACCTCGAGACTTTGAACAACGGGAATACCAGCACCTAATAGGGTTGAGAACTGGCGAGTTAAAATTTGTAGATCTTTGGCTTTAACTTTTTTAACACCATATGATTTAGAAAGAGCTGCTCGCTCCTCTTTTGATGTTACTTTTACAGGTATTAATTTTTGTGCACGAAGCTTTACTCGGGCTTCAGCCTCATTAGAGGCTTCAATCTCACCCTTGAGACTTTTTCCAGTCATCGATTTTGCTTCGAACACAAAACTTGCCATTACAATAATCCGGCCTTCTTAATCATGGTGTTTAACTGATCAGGATCGGGACTCGCCCCAAATGCTGATTTAAACTCTATTTTTTTCTGCATTAATAATGATAACAGAGATTGGTTCATTGTTACCATACCTGTATTCTCTTGCCCGACTTGCATCATACTTTGGATCTGATGAAGTTTGTTTTCACGTATCAAATTGCGAATATTTGGGCTCAAAACGAGAAACTCAATGGCCACTGCTCGACCTCCACCTATTGTCGGTAGCAGCCTCTGACTGATTACTCCCTGGAGTGTAAAACTCAGCATTACTCTAATTCTTTCTTGTTGATCGGACGGAAACACCGAAACAAGAAAGAATTAGAGTAATGCT
>JAUHWN010000034.1 GCA_030424665.1 Bdellovibrionia bacterium
ACTCAATGGCCACTGCTCGACCTCCACCTATTGTCGGTAGCAGCCTCTGACTGATTACTCCCTGGAGTGTAAAACTCAGCATTACTCTAATTCTTTCTTGTTGATCGGACGGAAACACCGAAACAATACGATTTATCGTTTGAACAGCTGAATTAGTGTGAAGAGTGGCAAAAACAAGGTGACCCGTTTCTGCCAAGGTCAACCCCGTTTCAATAGTTTCAA
The DNA here is from genome assembly GCA_030424665.1 of Bdellovibrionia bacterium. GTDB lineage: Bacteria > Bdellovibrionota > Bdellovibrionia > Bdellovibrionales > JAGQZY01 > JAUHWN01. The sequence continues at coordinate 223 of JAUHWN010000034.1, forward strand.
GATCTCGAAGCTCCCCGATCATACAGTAATCGGGATCCTGTCGCAGAATGTGCTTTAGTGCCGACTGATAGGTCTCTGTATCTGTTCCCACCTCTCTCTGATTGACGATACAGTTTTTGTGGCTGTGTAAAAATTCGATCGGATCTTCAAGGGTGATGATGTGACCCCATTTGTCCTGATTAATTTTATCCACGAGAGAGGCAATGGTTGTCGACTTACCTGAACCCGTAGGCCCCGTTACCAAAACCATTCCGTAAGGTAAATTGGTTAACTCGGCAACTGCCGACGGAAGGCCTAGGTCTTCGTACTTAGGAACAAAAACGGGAACTCGACGAAAAACTCCAGATACAGAATTTCTTTGAAAAAAGTAATTGGAACGAAACCGAGCCATATTCTTTACATCAAAAGAAAAATCCAATTCTTTCTTTTCTTCGAATCGACTCTTTTGATAATCATTAAGAACCGAGTAGCACAACCTTCGAGTTTGCTCTTTTGTTAATTTATCAGTTTTTACTCTAACAATTCGACCATCGACTCGAAGAGCTGGTTGTGAGCCAGCCACAATATGAAGATCCGAAGCTCCCTGCTCGGTTGCAAATTTCAAAAGTTGGAGAAGCGTAATCATAGACGTATCATATCAATATGACTCAGTAAAAAGCTATCAGAATCTAATCAAGCTCGTCCTTTAAAGTCACACTTAGGACTTGCTCAATTGAGGTCTCCCCCTTCTTAAGCTTTTCTAAAGCAGCCATCCTAAGAGTCCTAGTTCCACTCTCGACCGCTGCCCGTTTTATGCCTACAGGAGTCGCGCCGGTGATTATGGCCTCTCTGAGATGATCCGTCATATTAACGAGTTCGTAGATTGCCATACGTCCGACATAGCCCGTGTCATTACACTCGCGACAACCTACTGGCTTGTGTATTTTGTAAAAGTCGACCTCTGCTTCCTCTACACCTAAGTCCAGGAGAAGTTGTCGCTCTACTCGATGCTCCGCCTTACAGTGGTTACACAGTCGACTAATTAGACGCTGGGCTAAAATCACTGAAATCGAAGAAGTAATTAAGTAAGTTGGGACTCCCATATCCATCAAACGAACAATCGTTGAAGGCGCATCGTTCGTGTGAAGTGTACTCATCACCATATGCCCTGTCGAAGCCGCTTTAAATGCGATATCGGCGGTTTCTTTGTCACGAATCTCACCCACAAGAACTATGTCGGGATCTTGACGAAGAAAGGCTCGTAGAGCGTGAGCAAATCCAAACTCAATTTTGGGGTTAATTTGTACTTGGTTAACACCATCAATACTGAATTCGACTGGATCTTCAGCTGTCGAAATATTTTTAGTGGGATTATTAAGTTCTTGAAGCGAGGAATACAAGGTCGTTGTTTTACCTGAACCAGTAGGACCCGTCACTAAAACCATACCCTGGGGCCTATGAATGGCCTCGAGAAATACTTTTAGCTCCTTTTCTTCAAATCCGAGATCTCTTAAATCAAGTTTTAAATTACTCTTATCAAGAATCCTCATCACAATTTTCTCACCGTGAATTGTCGGCAAACAATTCACACGAAAATCGACATATACACCTTGATTCGTCTTAATTCGAATTCGACCATCTTGGGGTTTTCTACGCTCGGCGATATCCATATTAGCCATGATCTTAATACGGCTGGCAAGAACATCTTTTATACCCTTAGGTGGTTGAACTTTTTCAATGAGCTTGCCATCTTTTCGAAAGCGAACTCGCAAATTCTTTTCGTAGGGCTCAACATGGATATCAGAAACACCGAGCTTAATAGCCTCAGCTAATGTCATATTCACAAATTTGATAACGGCACTGTTGGTCTCATCATCAATTTGATGAATATCAACCGCTTTTTGCCCTTCGACATCTTGATCGTCTTCAATTTCAGAAATGACGTTGTCATATTCCTCTTGCTTGCTTCGGTCGTAATAGCGCTCAATTGCTCTAAGAATAGCAACTTCACTGGCGACCATGACCTCGATTTTGTGACGGGTTAAGAATTGAAGATCGTCTTTGACAAAAATATTACTGGGATCAGCAAAGGCAACAACGAGTGTGTTTCCTGCTTTCGAAACAGGAAACACCATGTGTTTTAAACAAATTTCTCGAGGCATTAATTCGGTCAATTCTTCATCGATTTCAAAACTTTCGAGATCAATCGCAGGTACACCGTACTGCTCTGAAAGAAATTGAGTTAATTGAGAGTCTTCGACATATCCGAGTCTGACGAGAGCTTTTGCAAGTGATTCTCCGTCATTACGACGAACTGCCTTTTTCGCCTTCTCTAACTGCTCGGAGTCTATTAGCTCCTTTTGGACCATTAAAGGACCGAGATCTCTTTCTTTCATTAGGCCTCCAGATACGAACCGCGCTTACCTAATTTTACGCTTCTTGGCTATTTTCCTACAGTAGACAAAGGTCGAGTAATCTTCAGAATGCCTTATTTTATAACTGATACATATATTGAAAGTCTAATTTTTTTAAAATGTATCAAATTGAATTCATTAGGTCGGTAAATTGATATCTTGTAGTAAACAGCTCCTTAAGCCCAAGGTAGTAGATGACCAATTACCGTAGTGAGTTAGATGGCATAAGAGGGATTTCCATCATTGCCGTAATACTCTATCATCTCGATCTCAGCACCTTCCATTTTTCGAATGGTTACCTTGGCGTTGACGTTTTTTTAGTCTTATCAGGCTATTTGATCTCCAGAAATATTATCAGGGAACTCAAAGAAACAGGAAAAATAGATCTTGGTTTATTCTTCGAGAAAAGAAGTCGAAGAATTCTACCGCTCTTAATCACCCTCAGTATTGTCTGTCAGGTTTTATTTTTCTTTTACCTTCTTCCCAATCAATTTATTGATCTCGCGAAATCATCAATATCTGCCTTAACTCTCACATCAAATTTTTATTGGGTAAACGAGTTTAGTGAATACAGCGCCGTCGGAGCAGCCTTTCGCCCCCTTCTTCATACATGGTCTCTTTCTTTAGAAGAACAGTTTTACATCACGGCTCCGTTCTTCTTTATTTTAGCCTTTAAGTTCTTTAAAAAAAATATTTTTAAACCCTTGATAGTGATTACAATATTTAGCTTCATTCTCTATTCAATTTTTTCATTGAATGAATGGGGTGGAGATATGGCCTTTTATCTCTTTCCATTTCGAATTTGGCAGTTTTCGATTGGAGCCCTCGCTGCACATCTCGAATTTCGAAGATATGAATCCAATTCAAAGCTACTTCAGAGACCAACTCTAGTGCTATTCAGTTTTGCTGCCTTAGTCAGCACTCTATTCTTAGGGCAATTCACTTCTTATAATGAGGTCACAGATCGTCTTATCGTGACAATAACGAGCTTCACAGTAATAGCCTTTTCCTCGAAGACCAACTTCATAGGTATCGTTTTAAACGTAAAGCCCTTAACATATCTAGGATTAATATCGTACTCAATTTATGTATGGCACTACCCACTTTTTTTCTTTGCTCGAATCAAAGAATCCTTTTCCTCACCTCTTGAGAAAATCTCAATACTTGGCGCAAGCATTTTAATTTCAGTTATAAGCTACTATTTTATCGAAAACCTGTTTCGCAAAAGAACTACTCTAAACAGAAATACCACTTACTCGATTTTAGCAATCGGTTTTTTTATATCGGTGACACTTTCAACTGTCGTCATAATAAACAAAGGCTACCCTCAACGCTTTGGGGACTTTCACTACAATTTTGAAGAAATGGAAAAAGAGCAAGAAAGGTATTGGGAGGCTAACTCGAAGTTCACTGACTTCAATTTCGAAGATCAAAGCCGATTAAAAGTAGCTGTTATTGGCAACAGCTTTGCCCTTGATATTGCGACTGCCATTAAAGAGAATAAAAAAAAGGCCCAAGTGTACTTTGAAGGAAGAACCCCGCACCATTGTCACTCTATCACTAAACCAGGACTTCCCGAATTTGATCCGATCGAATGCACTTCGAATATACCCTTGTTTACAAAAAACTACAGTCAATTTGATGTCGTTGTAATTGCTGACAATCATTCATTTCTCGACATTGGGAACACCGAAGCTGTTGACGAATTGAAGAAAAATATAAACCGCCTCCGTAAAGCAGGTTTTAAGGGGGCCATTGTCCTCGTTGGATTTAGACCCGAATGGAACAAAACTCCTTTTGAAATTGCACTTGATTATGGTGCGATGGATGAAGGGGTTAACCGATTTGCAGCTCCAGAACTCATCTATTCGGCTCCTCAAATAAGGGAACTCGACGACAACGCCAAAGAAGTTTACACAATCAGTGGAGTGTACTACTACGATTTAGTCGATGCTGTATGTGAAGAAAATTTTTGCCCAATTATAAAAGACCGGAAAATCCTTTACTCTGATAAATATCACTTTTCATTGGCTGGAGCTCAGTACTTTTCAAATCATCTCGTAGAATTCCTCTACAAAATAAATGAGCAGTACAAGAAAAATTAACCAATTTTACTTTTATACAAGTCTTCTATTTCGGACTGAGAAAAATTGAGGTCTTTCAAGTTGTGGCAGAGCCAGCGATAGTCGGCCAGTGAGAATAGGTGATAAGCATCGATTGTGAGAGCTCCGATTTTCTGAGCCTCTTTTATAAATCGAATTTCCTTTTCCATACGAAAATCTAATATTACACCATCGCTCGCTAGAAAATTAAAGTAGCTCATTTCATCGATGATTGATGACTCGTCTTCCATTTCTAATGTATTTACTACAACCGAAAAGATCCCCGGGAGCTGTGTCACCATTGCATTAGAAGCCTTATTGATTTCCGCTCCAAAGTTTTGAGACTTCAAAAGATCGAGCTTTGTATCAACTACATTTTGCTCAGGATTGGGATCAACAAAGGTAAACCGAGAGAATCCAAGAGCATTGAGGGCTCCGAAACAGCTATGGGCCACCGGACAGGTGCCGAAAATCAGCACACTTCCCGAAATGTCAGTCGGGATTTCTTCTTGAGTCATACAGTATTTGACGGCATCCATAACATAGTTTCTCGGCAACCAAGTCGAATCATAGCGCTCGATAGTGTCATGGGCCTTAATATTTAAAAGATTGGAGGGGTAAGGATATTCCTGATCGAGAGAGTAAAACCCAAATTCCTTAGCGATCCTCATGGTATTAACAGACCTCTGAAGCCCTTTTATTGTTTCGACTAACTCATCTCCAATACTCGTAACAAATTCAAAAGTATTTTGATGGGATTTTTCTTGAAGAAATTGATGGAGCGCTCTGTAACGCGGATTTTCCTCTGTTTGACCAATTTCAACCCATCTAAACATCTTTCAGGGAATCCTTTGCGACTTCGATATCTTTACCAATCTGCCTTACAAGCTGATCAATGCCTTCAAACTTCTTCTCATTTCGAATTTTCTTATAAAAATGGACCCGTATTCTTTTGCCGTAAATATCTGAATCAAAATCAAAAAGATGAACTTCAATGGTCGAGTTCATTTTTCCGGGAATGTGAAAGGTGGGTTTAGTGCCAATATTACAAACACCTTTTACTCTCTTTCCACTAATATCGGCAACAACGCTGTAAACACCCATTTGCGGAACTAGGGTCCAAGCACTTTCGACATTCGCTGTCGGAACATTTATCGTCCGACCCCGTCCCTCACCATGCACCACAATTCCTTCGACATAAAATGGTCGTCCCAACAAACTACAGACTAACTCAGTATCGCCATCAAATAGCAGGTTTCGAATTTTGCTACTAGAGACCAAAATATCCTTAACCTTATGGGGATGGACAACTTCGAGCTGATATCCAAAATCATTCGAATGTTTTTTTAGAAAATCGGTATTTCCCTTTTTTTCGGAGCCAAAACTAAAGTCGTAACCAACAACTAAAGCCTTGGGGTGCAAACGTGGAATTAGCCATTCCTCTAGAAATTGCATGGGACTCTGCTCTGAAAATGAACGCGAAAATGGTTCAATCAAGAGATAATCAACGCCCAACTTTTCTAGCTGTTCGACCTGATCCTCGAAAGGAAAAAGGCGCTTTAACTCTCTTTCAGGATATAGGACTTGGACAGGGTGTGGATTGAAAGTCATTACCATAGAAGGAAGGCCCATGGATTTTGAAAACTCCAGGACTTTAGATACCAATTTCTGGTGTCCGGCATGAACACCATCAAAATTTCCTATGGTTAAAGCACAGGTAAAGTCCTTTTCTAAATTTCTTACTCCTCTAACAACTTTCATAAAGGTAAAATACCAATAATATCGGAAACATCCAACAAATAGCTCGAAAGGTGCAAAAACTACGCAGAACAGAAAATGTGGGTAAAATTTAAGGACCGCTTAAAATCAACAGTCAGCTGGATTTGGCAACAACGAATGTACTGGTCCCGCGTCCTCCTTTGCTGGCTCGCCGGCACAGCAGTTCTCATTGGAACTGAACCGGACAACTACGACTTCAGGTTCGTACTAAGATCAAAACAAGCTATCCGGGAACCCATTGTCATTATCGAAATTCCCGAAAGAGATTGGCGGCGCTATGTTGGAACTCCCGAAGTTAATATCGATTCACGTCCTCTCAAAGAAACAAGTAACTTTAAAGATGAGTACTTCTGGGATACTGAGGTATGGACGCAACTTCTCAATGGCCTCCAAAAAGCTGAACCAAAAGTTATTGGAGTCACCTTCTTCTTCACCAATATCAAACTACCCTCCGAAGAACTCATGACCGAAGTCTTTGAGAAAGACAACATTGTTTGGTCAGGTGACATCGACAATTCGGGACGCCCAATACTTCCGGCTCTTGCTAGCTCCTTCACCTACAACGTCGGAATAAATCGCACGAGTACCGACGACGACGGCATCACTAGACGCTTCACTTCTCCCCTCATCCAAATCCCCCACTTTGGTATTCAGGTGGCAAAAATGGCGATCGGCGACGAACCCCTAGAACCTGAAAATTTCTGGCAAGGATATCAACTTATAAACTTTCGAGGTCCCAGGGGAACGTTTGAAAAAATTCACTTTCAGGACATCATCGAAGGAAAGTATAAGACGGAACGACTTAAGGGGAAAATCGTGCTTATAGGGGCTACAGGTATCGCTGGATTTGATACACAGTCGCCTTTTGGAAAAATGAGCTTATCCGAAGTTCACGCCAATATCATCGACAACATCATCAATAATCGTTGGATCGAAAAATCTCCTCTGTGGATAAACATTCTTTCACTTCTATTTCTAGTTGTCCTTCTTATGATGGTCGCTCTATTTTACCCCCAGGGTATGTCCCTTGCTTTTCTCCTCCTGATTGGTACGAGTGTTTGTGCGGCCTCTGCTTTCTTTTTTGACATTTACTCATTGTGGATTCCAGCCCTTGCTCCGGTCATTCAATTACTTATTACCTATGTCGTCTTTTTGAGTTTCCAAGTGACCATTAATGAACAGAAAAACTGGGTTCTCGAACAAGAAAAGAAGTATTTAGAAGAAATCGAGCAACTCAAACATAATTTTGTCAGCCTCTTTAGTCACGATCTCAAAACTCCCATCGCGAAAATTCAAGGGATCGTAGATCGAGTTCTCACACAAAAAGATCGATCGAATATTGAGTCAGACCTCATTGCTCTTCGAAAATCCAGTGATGAACTCCATAAATACATTCAAAATGTTCTCAATGTTATTCGCGTCGAATCATCTGAGTTTCGACTTCGCAAAGAAGCTGCAGATATCAACGAACTCATACAAAATGTCGTAGTTCAAACCCAACCTTTAGCAGTAGAAAAAAATATTAGTTTAGAAACTGACCTTGAACCCATGTTTTCTGTGGAGATTGACACTCTTTTAGTACAAGAAATCCTTCTCAATTTGGTAGAAAATGGCATAAAATATACAAATGAAGGCGGAAATGTTAAAATATCGTCTTCAGAAGTAGATGACTTTGTAAAGGTTGTAATTAAAGACAATGGTATAGGAATTAGTCCCGAGGACCAAAAAACAATTTGGGGAAAGTTTAATCGCGGTAACCAAAGCCATTCAAATATCAAGGGAACTGGGTTAGGATTGTATTTAGTGAAGTTTTTTACTGAACTACATGGCGGAAGTGTTAGCTTAAAAAGTGAACTCGGCAAGGGAACTACTTTCATACTTTCAATTCCTGTGCAGTCAGAAACTAATGAACCGAGTCTACCAATTGCATTTACTGGAGATCAATTATGGAAAAACTAGTGAGAGCCTTAATCGTTGATGATGAAGACGAACTCAGAAAGTCGCTTAGAACTATCTTAACTAGTCAATTTGAAGATATGAAAATAGAGGTTTCCGAAGCGACAAATGGTCTCGAGGCTTTGGATCAACTTAGGAATCAAGATTTTGATCTCGTGATGATGGATGTTCGCATGCCAGAAATGGATGGTCTTGAGGCCCTAGAAAAAATCAAAACCCTTGATCCTAAAACATTTGTGGTGATTATGACCGCACACTCCAATGTACAGGACGCAATTTCAGCAATAAAGCATGGTGCCTTCGATTACCTCTCAAAGCCCGTGCAGCCAGAGCAACTCAAAAAAATCGTTACCAGTGCCCTTGATGCCTCACAGCTGGTATCGGATATTGCGATCGCCAATCCGATTTTTGATGACGACATCGATAGTGAATTCGTTGGCTCATCATCAAAAATGAGAGATGTTTATGACCTTATCTACAAGCTCTGCAAAGTTGACACGACCGTTCTTATTCGTGGAGAAAACGGAACGGGCAAGGAACTTGTCGCTCGAGCCATCCATTTTAACTCTCCTCGAAAATCAGGGGATTTCATCGCCGTTAACTGTGGTGCGATTCCCGAAAACTTGATGGAAAGCGAATTTTTTGGTCACGAAAAAGGGGCTTTCACGGGAGCTATTGAACGAAAGATTGGAAAGTTCCAACTTGCCAATAACGGAACAATTTTCTTGGATGAAATTGCTGAGCTAAAGCTGGACATGCAAGTAAAGCTACTGAGAGTCCTGCAAGAGAAGAAATTTGTTCCTGTCGGTGGAACTCGTGAAGTAAAAACAAATGCACGCATCATCGCTGCAACAAATAGAAATTTAGAGAAAATGATTGAAGACGGAGAGTTTCGAGAAGATCTCTTCTATCGCCTCAACGTCATGCCTATTTTTCTTCCACCGCTTAGGGAGAGACGCGACGATATTGAAAACCTTGTAAACTTTTTCATTAAGAAGTTTGCCAAACAGCATAGTAAAAACTTTCAAGGCCTTGATGACTCGGCTCTCAATATTTTAAAAAACTATCGATGGCCCGGGAACATTCGAGAATTAGAAAATGTTGTCGAGCGCTGCTTTATTGTCGAGAATTCGGATACAATTACTGAGAATTCACTCCCCGAAAATATTGTCAAAGATTCGAAAGAGCAAATAGACATTCAGATGCCGCAAAACTACAGTGGCCCAATGGATTTTGATGCTTTTAAGAACCAGGCAGAAAAAGAATTTATCGTAAATGCCTTAAAGGCCAATAAAGGTAAAATAAACAAGACGGTGGCCTCGGCCAATATTCCCAAAAATACCCTTTTGCGAAAGATCAAAAAGTACGAAATTAACGTTAAAGACTTTCAAGATTAAATTTTTTAAGCGTATTAATGACTTGATTCGCACTCAGGTCGACCATACATTTGTGATTTCCTATCGGGCATGACCTATGCCCGTGACTCCCACAAGGGCGACAACCTAGATCAACCTGCTCGACTCTGGCCTTAGGGTTCCAGGGCCGATAACCAAATTCTAAAACGGTCGGGCCAAAAAGGCTGAGTGTTGGAGTTTCACTGAGAGAGGCCATGTGCATCGCACCCGAGTCATTACAAATGAGAATTCGAGCAGCGGCAATAATTTCAATAGCTTCCATAAGACTTGTCTTGCCGCTGAGATTTGTAGCTCCTTCTAATTGACCTGACAGATCGGCACAAACATCAGATTCGTCGGGAGCCCCTAACACAACAATTTCGAATTTTTTGGTTTTTAAATACTTCCCAACCTCGACAAACCCCTCTAAACTCCATCGCTTCGTCTGCCAAACACTTCCGGGCGCAAGAATGGCAAAGCGTTTATTCTCAATGGCAAATTTTTCGAGAGTACTTTGAATGCTCCCACCTGATGGGCTTTTTAGCAAAAATTCAATACTCGTAGAGCAGGATTCCGGAATTTCATTGAGTCCCGTAAAAGAATTCCTCGCCCCATCTGTGTAGAATTCCAAGTCTTTCTTCAAGGGAGCTTTATCATCAGCGTAAAGAGCAATTTGTCTCATTGCCTCTGGAAGTTCCATGGGTCTTCGTATTCTCCGGTCAATGCCTAGAAAATTCCACCACTGCTTGTAGCTCACTTTCTTCTGGGCTTTGACGCCCTTTAAAATTTGATAAGAAGTAAAACTCTCATGTGGACAGAGAGCGAGATCAAACTCTTCTCTACCCAATTTTTCGAGATAAAATGATGGGGACTTTTTGTTCTTTTTATCAATCTCAACCACTTGATCAACTAAATTCAGTGACTTCATAACGTCACCTAAGCCAGATCGACAGAGTAGAACGATCTCAGAACTCGGGTGGTCCTTGCGAATCAGTTTTAAAGTCGGAATCGAAAGAAGCAAGTCTCCGACAAAGGCTGTTTGAATATACAAAACTCTCATAGAGGAATCCACCGATGAACTGTCTTAATTAAATGGACGTGCCATCTATTTTAGTCATATCAAGGTCTTGATATGAGTGTCATCCGTTGAAAATTATTTTCGTGAAGGGCCGAATTGATTCCCGAAATGACCTGCTCAAATGAAACCAGGTCGTAGCACATTGGATCTTTACTACAATTCCTCTTCCAACAAGGAGAGCACGAAGCTTCGGTGAGAACCTTAACCCCTCGCCCATAGAGATCAATTTCTTGATGGCAGGTCGGACCAAACCAGGCCACAACCCACTTCTTAAGAGCAATAGCCATATGCATCCCCAAGGAGTCGCCAGAAAAAACAATGTCACAGGCCTCAATCGAGCAAAGGCCGTCTCGAATTCCCTGATTGACAGGTGATTGCAATGCTCTCAGTCCTTTGGCAATAGTTTTATTCATATCCTCTTCTGTAGGGCCACCGAGAAGGACGATTTGCACATTGAGCTCATTATTAATTTTCTGAATAAGCTCCCGGTATCCAGAAATGGACAGTTTTTTATAGGGAATCGTTGGCGCACATCCGGTGTTAATCCCTAGAATCGGCTTACCTCGACTCCAAGTTTTCTTTCGCTCCCTAGCAAGGGATCGTTCTTCATCACTTAAGCTGAGTATATAGGAATCTCTCTTGTACTCGCCAAGCTTGAGCGCCTCATGACAAAGTTGAATCTCGGTTTTTTCATTCTCAAAAAACTTTTTCTGATTCGATAGACCAATTTGCCAAAGTTCCATAGCCTCATCTGTGGCAGGAACAATGCTTCCAGTTCGAGCTTCCACTTTAAAGCCATACAGTAAATCAAATTCAATTTTTTTGAGCAGGCCACTACTCAATTTGCTTTTATCAATATTTAAGACGACGTCAAAATGCCTTCCTTCGAGTTCTAATAGACCAGAAAAGCTATTCACAACGACTTCATCGATAAGAGGGTTGTTTTGCAAAAGTTGGTCACCGGGTCGGTCTGTAAGCCATGTTATATGACAATTAAAATATTTCCTTCGAATGGCCCGCAAAAGAGCCGTCGATCGCAATACCGCCCCCAATGCACCTAAGTGAACTAGTAATATACGGGACCGAGGAATATCCCTCGAAGGACATTCATCAGAACAAACCTCGTTATATCCACAGGGCTTATATCCATTGAAATGCCTGCAACCCGTAACTGCCATGGAATTATTGTATCAATTTAGAATAAATTCGTTGGCCATTCTGTAGACAACTAGCCAAAGGCCAAGCTATTTCTGACCCCGACTCCAGGAGTCGAGCGAGCCAACGATCGTCCCGATCTTAATTTTAGCTTCCATTCTTACAACGAGCTTTTGATCATCATCAGTGTGCCAAAAGACAATGTCGCCTACGGGCTTGAAATCGCCATCGATAATAAATTTTGGCTTAATCACCACCGTATTAATCGTTCCCATTTTAGTCTTCAACTTTTCTTTTCGAAGTACCTGGGCGGTCATCTCTATATTCTCTCCCCTATGACCGACGAGGACTTTTAAGTTTTTGCCGGGCTTTAGAGTAAATGATCTTAGGTAAAAGGGAGCACTAAAAACATTCTGGGCCCAAGGTATGAGGTCCCATTCGTAGTTTTTCTCCTGTTTTCCCTTTTTCTTATCGATCTTCCGTTCCCAAGTATAAGCTTTATAGTTTTTCCAATCGAATAAAGCTTTATTTTCGCCAACCTTATTTGTTTCATCCATGCGAATCACATAGTTAAAGGGAACCATCCTCTCATAATCAATAAAGGTTTCGGCGTAGTCTTCAACTTTGTAAAACAGTGAGAACGTTGAACTCGACTTGATCGTCATGCGAAAATGATAGGCCTTTCGGCCATTTACCTTTTTAAAAGGCAAAGTTTCCATAGTCATGTAGCCGGCTGTGACTCCAAAATAACTAATTTCTAGTTTCACCTTTTCGTTAATTCGATAGGGGTCGTTAATTGGCCTTCTAAAGGAGAAGTTTTCGGTATCCTCATAATTGGGCCATCGCTTCTTCAATGGAAATTCGAGAAGAGGTCCAGGTGGCCACTCTATATCAAAAGTAACCTTCTTCTTTTTATCTTCCTCTTTGCTCTCGGCCTTTTTTGGGTCACCCTCTGATGGTTTCTTATCCTTAGGTTCGACTTGGTCTTTTTTTACCTGCTTCTTCTTTGCTTCTTCTGCCTTTTTTTTCTTGGCGGCTTCTGCCGCTTTCTTCGCCTCTGCAGCCCTCTTCGCTTCAGCTGCTTTCTTTTTCTTTAGGGCTTCTGCCGCCTTCTTCGCAGCCTCTGCCTTTTTCTTTTTGAGTGCCTCTGCAGCCTTCTTCGCAGCCGCAGCTTTCTTCTTTTTCTCTGCTTCAGCTTCTTTAGGAGATGTCTTTTTTTCGTCTGTCTGACCAGTATCTTTTTTGTCTTTTTGGTCAATACTCTGAGGCGTTTGTGGAGTCTCAGCCTCTATCGTCAGAAGGTCTTCGTATTGCTTATTACTTCGGATTTCTTTGAGTTCCGCCTCTTTGACCTCTATAGCGGCACAAGAAATTAATAGCATCGAAAAGCATAGATAGAATAGTAGGCGCGCCCTGAGAAAAATGATGATCTCTCCATTTATTATTAAAATCAGTCCCTAAAGACTTTCCATCGCTTATGGATCCACATCCACTGCTCTGGATACATCCTTACCACCTTTTCAATTTGGTTGGTGTATTCTTGAGTCATATGCTGAATCGACATTGGTCGAGTCTCTTTAGACTCAAAAGGGATTTCAGGTTCAATAATAACATGGGTTTTATAATTTTCGTCACGAAAAACATAGGACAACACTACCGGAGCATGGGACCTTTCGGCTAGGGTCGCCAGACCAGCGGCAGTTCCAGTTACGTGGCCAAAAAACTGGGTTCGAACTCCTACCGGCGGGCCCATAAACTGATCGAGAACAAATGCAACGACCGCATTTGACTTCAGAGCCTTTAGAACTTGAAAACTAGATTTTTCGGGGGCAATGAAGCGAGTACCGTGCTGCCCTCGAACTCGAAACCAATAATCATTGAGCCACTTAGATTTGAAAAGTTTCGAAATAACATAAAGGTCAACTCCGCTTAGGGAAAGCCCCATGGCTCCCATATCAGGGTTTGATAAGTGAAGAGTCAGCAAGAAGGCACCCTTATCTTTTTTTAATGATTCCCGAAGATTATCAAGCCCCTCGATGTTAATATAGGAATCCATCCATGATTTTCGAAAGTGCGGAAAAATACACAATTCAATGATCGTCAACCCCATGTGATGGAGAGAGCGCCGTGCGATTTGCGTTTTTTCTTTTTCCGACAGTTCGGGAAAAGCTCGAGCCACGTTATCGATGGCCACCTTTCTTCGAATTCTTAAAATATCAAACCAGAGGGTTCCGAGAAGAAAGCCCAAAAAAACTTGGAATCTTCGAGGAGAATGACTAATTAGAAAACTAAAGATCCAAAATGGAATTCGAAATAAGTAAGTCATTACTCTTTGCAAAGCCTTTGAAAAGTTCCGTTAAGGGGGATCGAGGATAAAGTTTTACCGAGGCTACTAGGACCTCAAGATCTTTCGGTTCCCACTTCAGTAGTTTAACAATATCTTTTTCAGTGACAACGATTTTACGTATTCCTAGAGCCTGACATTCACTCTCAATTTGTCGCAAATCTCGGTCCGTATAGTAATAATGATCCTTGAATGCAAAACTTTTGGCTACGACAAGTCCCATCTCAACCAAACTCTGCTGATAGGTATCGGGGCGAGCAATTGCACAGAGACTCGCTAATTTTTCTGATTTAAGTTTTTCAAGATCCTCCGGCATCCACGCGCCAATTTCTCCCTTATGACTTTCTGAAAACCTACAAATTTCTGCAATCTTAAAATCAAAAACGTATAAAGGTGGAGTATTCATCTCATACTCCTCGATACTCTCGAGCACAAACTTCATAACCCTTTGTAAGTGAAGATCATCACACCAATTGGCTTTCGTTATAAAAATAATATCAGCTCGTTCGACGGCCTGAAACGACTCTCTCGCTCTTCCTGAAGGAAGAAGTTCGTAATTATTCAAATCTTCGGTGGCATCAATGAGCAGAACATTGAGATCCCTTTGTAGTTTTAGGTGTTGATAGGCATCGTCTGCTATAATGAGATCGACCTCTTCTTCTGCCAAGAGACTCTCGCAAGCCTTAACTCGATCCTTGGCCAAATAAACGGGAGTCAGAGGATTCTTCATAGAAAGTAAAAGTGGTTCATCTCCAAATCGTTTCGGGTTTTTACTACTGGGGTCAACTTTGACAACGCCTTTATAATCTCCTTTGTAACCTCGACTGACAATTCCTGCCCTGAGGCCGTACTCTCTAAACTCATTGACAAGAAAATCCACGACTGGTGTCTTTCCCGTTCCCCCAGCCGTGATATTGCCCACCGAAACGACGGGAACACCGACCTTCTGAGATCCTAGAACGCCATCCTTATAAAGTCCTGACCTCAAGTCAGTTAAGCCCTTGTATATGTGAGACAAAAAACTTGTTATCATTTAAAAATAATCTCTTTTCAGACTCTCGTAGACACGTTTCATCGCCCCTTTTGACCCAAGTCGAGGCCGCAACCCTTTCAATTTTGATTTCAAAGTGTCACGATAGGGCTCATCATCAATTATTTTTGCAATCTGGGAACTCAACTCTTCAACGCTGGCCTCTTTTTGAAAGCGCTCTGGCAGTGCTTCCTCCCCGAGGATTAAATTTGGAAGACCAAAGTACTTAACTTTATTCACCAATTTTTTAGCGATATAAGCCGTTAGCCGGTTCATCTTATACATTATTACCATCGGCTTTTCTAAAAGGCCCACCATTAATGTGGCTGTTCCCGAAGCACAAAGCAGTACGTCCGCCATTGCAATCATTTCTAAAGGGTCTTCTTTAACAATTCTCACGGGTGCATTGAGTTCATCAATTCGACTTTCTATAAGATCGTCATCTAAACTCGGCGCTAACAATAAAACAATCTGCAGGTATGGGTATTGTTCAGAAAGATTCTTTGCCACCTTCAGTTGCGTATCTAAGTGAAAAGATATCTCAGAATTTCGACTCCCTGGCATGAGACCCAAAACCATGGACTCATTGTTTAAATTTTGTTTCTTCCTGAACTGGGCTATCTGATTTTTATCGAAGTACTTATCATCTAATTCGTCCAGAAGAGGATGCCCTACAAAGTCGACGGCCACCCCATGGCTCTCGTAAAACCCCTCTTCGAAAGGAAAGAGAACGAGCATCTTGGCAATATTTTTTTGAATCTCTTTGATTCGGCCCGTTCTCCAGGCCCAGAGCTGAGGGGATATAAAATAGACGACAGGAATCCCCATTTTTTTTAACTTTTTTGCCAGTCTTAGGTTGAAGTCAGGGTAATCGAGTAAAAGAGCACACCTTGGTGGGTTCTTTTCACACCTTTCGAGGATGCCATTAAAAGTCTCGCGTATTTGTCCAAAATGCTTTAGAACCTCGACAAGTCCTACAACAGCCAACTCTTCACTGCGACCTAAACACTGGAAACCCAGCTCTTCCATGGCTCTACTGCCAATACCAAAGCATTCAATATCTTCGGACTGTTCCTTAAAAATTTCTAGAAGTCGCTGACCATAAAGAGCGCTGGAAGCCTCTGCAGCGACAATGAGTAGGCTAGAGCCGTCTTTGGATGTCATTTCGAATGGCTTCCGCAAGTTTTAGAGCCTTCAATCCATCTTCACCTGACACGACACATTCCGTATCCTCTAGTATAGATCTGGCAAAGGACTGAGTTTCATCAAGAAGAGCGTCTCCCTTTTCTAAATTCCACGCCTCAAACTCAAGCGGAAGATTCTCTTCGTCGAGCTCTTCACCTCGAAAAACCCAATCTCCGGTTTTAGTGGTTAGGTTGAGCTCTCCAGAGCCAAAATCAATCGATAGATACTGAGAGGACTGAAAAACCCGGAACTTTCTCGTTGCCGATTGAGAAACGCGGCTTGCGGTAACATTTGCTACAGTTCCGCTTTTAAATTCGATTCGAGCGTTGGCAATATCAACCATCTCAGTTAACACGGGAGTTCCCACAGCACTCACCGATTCAATCTCAGAGTCCACCAGGGATAAAATCACATCGAGATCATGAATCATCAGATCTAGCACAACATCGACATCAACACCTCGAGGTTTAAAGGGTGCTAGGCGGTGACACTCAATAAACAAAGGTTTATTGAGTTTTTCTTGGGCCGAACTCAGGGCCTTATTAAACCGTTCAACGTGGCCAACCTGAAGCTTCAAAGAGTTCTTCTTAGCAATTTCTACGAGTTCTTCCCCTTGAGGAACCGTCGTCGTCATGGGTTTTTCAACGTGAACGTGAATGCCATTTTCTAGAAAGAACTTTGCAATTTCGTAGTGAGTTTGCGTTGTTGAGGCTACTGTAACAGCGTCAACTTGCCCGACTAGTTCTTTGTAACTATCGAAAGCTTTGCAAGATAACTCGGCAGCCACTTCTTTAGCT
Source organism: Bdellovibrionia bacterium (assembly GCA_030424665.1). GTDB lineage: Bacteria > Bdellovibrionota > Bdellovibrionia > Bdellovibrionales > JAGQZY01 > JAUHWN01. The sequence continues at coordinate 17,436 of JAUHWN010000034.1, forward strand.
CGATCGAGGTTATTATCACAAACACCTACCAAATCGATCTCTTCTAACTTTGCATATTTTTGGGCATGGAAACGACCGAGATAACCGACTCCTACTACGGCCCCTCTCAACTTCTTCATCGCGCTAATCCTCTTTCAGAAGTTTTAATGAAATCCACAAAAGTCGCGATCGACTTTGAAGGTGGACACTCCTGTTCAATTTTGGAGAGAACTTCTTCGAGGGTCAAATTACCCTTTGTTAAGAATCTAACAGCTCTTCGAACGGCATCGATTTCTTCTTTATCAATTCCAGCTCGCTCCATACCAATCTGATTAGCTGCCCTCATAACGGCGTACTTGCCCTGAGCAATGGTAAACGGAGCAACATCTTTATTAACAGTACTATCTCCCGCGATATAGGCGTGTTCACCAAGGCGAACAAATTGATTCACACAAACAACTCCGCCTATTTTCACATCGTCGCCAATTTTCACGTGACCTGCCAGTTGGCACGAGTTAGCAAGCACTACTCGATCTCCAAGGGCACAGTCGTGAGCCACGTGGCTGTAAGCCATAATCAGATTACCGTTACCAATTCGTGTTATTCCCTTTTCCTTGAAGGTTCCACAATTTAAGGTCGCACATTCGCGAATCTCATTATTATCGCCGATAACGAGTTCCGTAGGATCCCCTTTATAACTCAAGTCTTGAGGTGGCCCCCCGACAACTGCGCCTGGACTCATTCGATTATTTTTGCCGATAGTCACTTTTCCAAATTCATTACCGACGCTCACATGGGATTCAAGGCGAGTGCCTGAGTCGATTTTCACTTTACCAGTGATGACACAAAAGGGACCAACATACACATCATCGGCTAATTCAGCTTCTTTGGAGATCACACTGGAAGAGTGAACCTGGGCCATCAAAATCCTCTCAAACTAATTACTTTTCTCTTTGCCACCAGGAAAAACTCGAGCCATCAGTTCAGCTTCAGACACAAGCTTGCCTTTGACATAAATTTCACCTTTGGCTGAAAACATCATTCCTCGGTCTTTAACAATTTCAGCAACAATTTCGAGGGTGTCGCCGGGTACAACCGGTTGGCGAAAACGAGCCTTATCGCAAGCGACAATCGCCACATCAAAAGAGCCGTCGCCCTCAATAATCGCACCTAGAGCAGCCGCTTGAGCCATCGTCTCTAATTGCAAAACTCCGGGCATAACTTTCCAACTCGGAAAATGTCCTTGAAAAAAAGGTTCATTGACCGTCACATTTTTAACTGCGCGGATCTTTCGCCCGAGTCTCTTCTTTGGGTCAGGCCCAGGAAGGATTTCGTCAACTCGATCAACTAACAAAAAAGGATATCGATGGGGTAAAATTGATTCGATATCCTCACAAGTCATTACTGGCTCTTGAGATTCCATAAAATGTACCTAACTATAAAGTAAATACTACTTCATCTTTTCGTATTTTTTGATGACGTCACTAGTAAGGTCTACTTCGTCAGCGGCCCATAAAACAGTCTGGAAGTTTCTATTTTGATTGAGGACCATCGTCACTTTCTTTTCTTTGGCCACTTCCTTAACTGCCTTCTGCAATTTTTCTACAATTGGGCGTGTGAGCTCTTGTTCACGCTTTCTGATATTTTGCTCAGATTGCTGAACCATTTGACGAAACTTGAGAATTTCTTGCTGGAGTTCAGCACCTTTTCTTCGCTTCACGTCTTCAGAAAGAACCAACTTCTTTTTTTCAAAGTCCTCAGTCATTTTCTTAAGATCTTTTTCTTTCGACTCTAACTCTTTCTTTTTAGCCTTAAATTCTTTTTCTAGTTCGGTCCGAGCTTTCTTTCCGGTACTAGTGCCTTCAATCGCTTTCTGCAAATCAACGAAACCAACTTTCAATTCTGCATGGGCACTGAAACTAAAAAAGCCAACAGACAACATTACTAAAAGGGCTAATTTCTTCATAGCTTTCTCCTCTGTATTAGAATGGTGAGCCAATAGAAAATTCAAAATTCACCGGCTCTTCACCCAATTCAGCATTGCGATCGAGAGGGAATCCCCACTCAAAGCGCAGTGGACCGATTGGTGAAAACCATCTAAATCCAAATCCTATGTTACTTCTAAAATCATCTATTCGAAGGGTATCGGCTGCATTACCGATATCAAAGAATAGTACACCTTTAATTTTTGCTTCACTAATCAATGGGAACTCAAGCTCAGCATTGTAAAAAAGCTGCTGCTCCCCACCAAATGGCCGATTAGCGAGACGACGGGCTTCCGCGTCACTCACATCATCCGGAGTGCCGAGAATCTGATCTTCTCCTGCTCGAACTCGATCATAGATGGCCTGTGAGAACACCCGCTCACCTATGGTCGCAAATTCGTAACCTCGAAGGTTATAAGGTCCACCAAGAAGGAACCGTTCGTTGAATGGAACCTCTTCGTCAGAGTTTGATTTAATAAATCCGTAGGTCAGGTTATTTCGAAACACCACTTCCCAGAACACTTTGCGATAAATCCTGAAAGTCGTAAATCCCTTGGTGTACTTAAGGTCTCCACCGAGTCCTGCATACTCCAATGAGCTACTGATAAACATCCCTTTACTTGGGGTATAGCGATCATTTCGTTTGTCGTATTCGATCGTAGCTGTAATCGAGCTGGTGACACCATTCACGGTCTCTACGGGGTAGAGTGCCGGATCGATGAAATCGTCTTCGACATCAACTTCGGTTTCATCGAGTTTGTAGCGCAAGAATCCTCGCAAGTAAGGTCCGAGCGGATGCCCCACTCTAAGGGCTCCACCTTTTTTAGTCTCTGTATAGTCGCGAAGAATTCGACGACTTTGATAGGCATCAAAACCGAGACTCCACTCCGTATCCAAAAAGTACGGCTCTGTGAAATTGACGTTGAATAATGATTGGCGATCCGATAGGTCGACTGAGACACCGAGTCGCTGGCCCTTACCAAAGAGATTAATCTGGTTAACCTGACCATTAAAGATAAAACCAGAAAAAGAAGAATAACCAGCACCGACCTGAATACTTCCAGTGTTTCTTTCTTTAACCACAATCTCTAGATCCATGAGATCCGGATTGCCTTCGGGAGTGACCTGATTGAAATTGACTTCTTCGAAATAACCAAGGCGCTGAACATTAGCTACCGACTCACGCTTTCGCGTCTCATTATAAAGTTCGCCTTCTTTTATTCGAAGTTCTCTTCGGACGACCTTATCGCGAGTTTTTGTGTTCCCGACGACATTAATCTTTCCGAAATAAACTTTATTCCCTTTGTCGATCTCGTAAGTAATGTCGACAATCTTTTCTTTCTCCCTAGGGCGAACTCGCGGGATAATGTTAGCGTAAGCATACCCTAAATCACCAAACTTGGCTTGAAGACCCTTAATATCAAGTTGTGACTTTTCCCAAATGAAGACATCGAGTTCATCAACCTCGGTCACATCATAGAGTTCATCTTTGGTGAAGAGAAGGTCGCCGGCAAAATCTACATTTCCTACGCGAAACTGATCACCTTCCTCTATACGAATTGTTATGTAAATTCCCTTTTTATCAGGAGTTACATAAACTTCAGGTCGCCCCACTTTTACCTGGATGTACCCCTCGTTAAAGTACCTGTATGTGAGAATCTGTACATCACGATCGAAGATCTCTTGTTTATAAGAACCACTTCCAGAAACAAAACTAAAGAAACCACCTTCTTGAGTCTGCATCACAGCTTTAAGGTCACCGTCGGTGAGATTGCGGTTACCAAGAAAATTGATTTTCTTTACCTGAACTTTGTCATTTTCTTTGATAATAAATTGCAAAGTGACTGAGTTGTTCTTTTTATTATCGATAATTTTAGAGTCAACTTCTGCTAAGAAGTAACCCTTCTCTTCGTACTGGGCTTTTATGACATCAACGGCCTTACGAATTTTTTGCGTGTTCAGAATTTCGAAAAGTTGAATTTCAATGGCTTCTTTTAAATCGTCATCATCGATTTCGTCATTACCAAGAAATGCAATTTTAGAAATCGCCGGCTTTTCTGTAAGGCGATAAACGAGAACGGTACCACCCGTTACGGCCTTTTCTTCGACTTTAATATTATAGAAATAACCAGTGTTAAAAAGAGTTTTCACATCTTTCTTAACAAGGTTGGAATTGATTCTTTGTCCAACTTTAGATTCAAGGCGCTCGAGAACGGCAGCCTTCTCAATTTTTTTTGAGCCGATGACTTGGATGTCTTTAATGACTTTGCCCTTAGCTCGAGCCGGCTCACGATCATTCGTGTTAGGACTTTGGGCCAATACAGAAAACGAAAATAAAAAAGTGAAGATAAATAGAAGTCGCATCAAAAATTGTCTCTTAAAAGTCTTTCAAAGAAGTCATACCCGGTTTCTAACACTTTAAGTCATTATGCGAAGCTAGCCTGATTTTATAGACTTGTCAAAAGTATAGGTCATCCCTATTTCAGCTTTAAAATCAATGCTTCGCGGATTGTAACAGCATCGGATCATCTATTGCTCCCACTCACCATCGCGAAGCGACATAACCCTGGGAAAGCGTTTTGAAAAATCTCGATCATGGGTCACAACAACAAGTGTTAAGTTCAATTGATCTTTCAATTCAAAAAATAAATCTTGAATGCTGTGGCCATTTCCTGAGTCCAGGTTGCCCGTGGGCTCATCGGCCAGCAGAATTTCGGGGTTGCGAACAAGGGCGCGCGCGATAGCAACCCTTTGCTGCTCACCGCCACTTAACTCAGAGGGATAGTGATTTACGCGGTGATCCATCCCCAAGCGCTCCAAAAGCCCCATGGATTTTTCGGCCGCTTCTTTTTTGCCTGTTCCAAATATACGACAGGGCATCATTACATTTTCCAAAGCAGTAAACTCAGAGAGAAGATGGTGAAACTGAAATACAAATCCCATTTTTTCGTTTCTGAAGTGGGCTAATTCATCGTCAGTCTTTTTAGTGAGATCCTGACTTTTGTAAATGACTTTACCTAGACTGGGACGATCGAGAGTTCCAAGAATATGAAGAAGTGTACTTTTACCAGCTCCCGATGAACCGACTATGCAAACCGCTTCACCTCTCACAATATTTATATCCACGCCCTTTAAAACTTCGAGACGTCCATTCCCCATGGGGTAGGATTTTTTAATCATCTGTCCCGATAGAATGGGAGCTAAACTATTACTCATATCTAAGTCCCTCCACAGGATCGAGACCCGCTCCCCGGATCGCCGGAACAAGCGTTGAAAGAAAACAAATTACAATCGATGCAAATACCACGAGAACCAAGTCCATAAACTTGATGATCAATTGAAAATTATCCAATCGATAGACCTTACCGGGCATGAGTTCAAAACGGTTTTGCACAAACTCAAAAACCTCACAAAGTGCGACACCTAATACGGTTCCAATAAAAATTCCAATCAGACCGACGATAAGACCGTGCATGACAAACATGAGAGTGATCTTTGCCTTGGGCATTCCGAGGGTCTTAAAAATTGAAATATCGTGGTAGCGTCGCAAAACCGTAACGTATAAAGAGGTTGAGACATTAAAGGCCGCCACCAAAACGATGATCAACATAACAAAGAAAATGACGTACTTTTCAACATCAATGGCCGAAAATAAATTCTTATCGATATCTCGCCAACTAATGGACCAAAAGGGAAATCCAAGGGTCTTTGTCACCCGGTAGGACACATCTTCTGCTTGGTTCTTGTCAGAAATCTTCATGCGAAAGCCAGATACTCGGCCCTCCATATTTCCAAACTCTTGAACACTTTTAAGGTTGGTTATGACCACGCGATTATTAAAACTGTGTTTCCCCATATCGACGACACCCGAAACGCGAAAGCGCATGGCCGTCGGTTGAAAAGACGCCGCATTTTGAGGATCTGGGTTGGGAAGTACAACAGCGAAAATTTGACCGATCTCAAGTTTAAACTTTTTAAAGATTCCCTCGCCGACTAGAGCTGAGGCCACGCCGTCCTTGACCGCTAGATCAACTTTTCCTTTTGTAATTCGATTATCAATATTTAAAACTTGGGCCGAGCGCCGGGGCTCAAACCCCTGAAGCTGGACGAAGGCAATTTTTCCTTTGCCAGCGATCACCCCTTCGAGTTGCGCAAAGGGGGCGATGTGTTCCACCTCAGGGTGATTTCTCCGAATTTTTTCTTCGACCATTTCAGGTTCAGAAATCCGACTTCTACGCTTTAAAACAGAAACGTGTCCAACCATATCGATAATCGATTTTTCGAGGGATAATTTAAAACCGGAAAATCCAGCCATGGCGACCAACAGGCAAGAAACTCCTAAACTGAGTCCAACAATAGACATAATTGAATTAAGACTAAAAAGCCTCTTACCCATGCGAACATAGCGCCATACAAGCTCAGGGATAAACACTATTCATCCCTTCCCGATTGGTCTTTTAAATAGGCGACAATAATATCGTCTAATTTACCATCCATTACCGCATCAACCTGGCTGGTTTCAAAATTGGTTCGATGGTCCTTGACCATTTGATAGGGATGCATGACATAAGAGCGAATTTGACTTCCCCACTCATTGGCTTTTTTCTGGGAATTCATTTCGTCCTTGGCTCTATTTCTCTCTTCTAATTCTTTTTCGTAGAGGGCCGCTTTCAACATCTTCATGGCTTTGTCGCGGTTGGCGTGTTGGGAGCGCTCTTTCTGACATTGAACGACGATCCCCGTTGGCTCATGGGTAATTCGCACCGCAGAGTCAGTACGGTTCACGTGCTGACCACCGGCTCCACTCGCGCGATAGGTATCAACCCGCAGGTCTTCTGTTTTAATATCAATTTCAATATCGTCGTCCACTTCGGGCCAAGCAAAAATCGAAGCGAAACTCGTATGCCTCCTTGCATTGGAGTCAAAGGGGCTAATGCGAACTAATCTGTGCACGCCAGATTCAGCTTTAAGGTAACCGTAAGCATAGGGCCCTTGAATAGAGATCGTTACGGATTTTATCCCCGCTTCTTCTCCATCGGTCATCTCTAATATTTCGGTCTTGAATCCATGGGATTCAGCATACCGAAGATACATTCGCATCAACATCCCTGCCCAATCACAAGCTTCCGTTCCCCCAGCACCCGAATTAATAGAAATATAAACAGAATTTCCATCGAGTTCACCTGAGAGCATCACTCGCAACTCTAATTCTTCCACTAATTTTTCGAGAGATTGCAATTCTTCTGTAAATTCTGTGAAAACCCCTTCATCTTCTTCTTCGACGGCCATGTCACAGAGCACACCAGCATCACTAATGCGAGCCACTAAACCTTCGTATTCGTCGACGGTTTTCTCAACCAGGACCTTTTCTTGATTGAGTTTCTGCATTTGCGTGGGATTATTCCAGACTTCGGGGTTTTCAGCCTGAAGATTTAATTCTTCAAGACGCTTCTTATTGCCATCAATGTCAAAGATACCCCCGGATCTCTTTGGACTTTTCTGACAAATCGTTCAGGCGAGATTTTGCTTCAGACAATTGTGTACTTAAGGACATTTATTACCCCCAGGACCAATCTAAAAACTAAAAGGGTGCTTGAATCAAGGGAATTCGCAAAGGAAATCAAGTCTTTGCCGGATTTTTTTGCAAGAGTCGCGCAAAGGCTTCGTCTTGAATCCTGAACATCTCGCGAGCCTCTTCTTCGTTAGTTTCATGATCATAGCCCAAAAGGTGTAAGACACCATGAGTTATCATATAGCCAAGTTCCTCTTCGAAACTCAGTTTATGTTCAATAGCTTGCCGAGCGATCACTTGGGAGCAAATTACAAGTTCTCCCAATGATCCCTCTTCGATTGAATCAAAACTCAGAATATCAGTCGGATAGTCCTTACCACGGAATTCTAGGTTGAGCGACCGTGCCTCGGCCTCGTTCATAAAGACGAGAGTGATTTCTTGCTCGAGGCCAGCGAGGTTATCGACATTGAGGTCTTTAAACTCTTGATGGAGACTATTTAACCATTGAACAATGAAGTCTTCTGAGATTTCTTTATCAGAATTATTAATAACCAATGGACTCATGCGCGAACGGGACCTCTACTCCCCGAAGATGTTTTAGGGAACGTCGTAGGTTCATCACTATCAGGTCCTTTTGGATAATCAATTCTTTGATGATAAATTCCAAGAATAATTCGATGGAAGGTTTGGCGAATCGTATTTAGATCCTTCAATGTGAGATTACACTCTTCGAGCTGACCATCCGTAAATTTTCGATGGATAATATTATCTACAATATTCTGCAAACGAACCTGTGTCGGCTCATCAAGACTTCGAGCCGCTGCTTCGACAGAATCGGCAAGCATGACGAGTGCCGCCTCTTTAAACTGAGGTTTAGGCCCTGGGTAGCGAAAGTCCTCTTCTTTGACATCATTGTTATCAGCTTTTTGGTTTTTCAAGGCCTTATTATAAAAATAAGAAATTAATGAAGTCCCGTGGTGCTGGAGAATCCCATCAATAATGGGCTTTCCTAACTTGTGCTCTAGACCTAGTTCGGCACCATCTTTAACGTGGGCGATGAGAATAGTTTTACTCATGTATGGAGTTACAAAATCGTGAGGATTGTGCCCCGGTCTTTGATTTTCGATAAAGTAATTGGCGTGCTCCATCTTTCCGATGTCGTGATAATAGGCCATCACTTTCGCTAGAAGGGGGTTCGCACCAATTTTTTCACCGGCGGCTTCGCACATCGCACCCACCATTAACGAGTGATGATAGGTTCCTGGAGCCTTGACCACCATATCTTTGAGCAGAGGATGGTTGAGATTTGACAACTCGAGCAGTTTTACGTCAGTAACGACATTGAACAAACTCTCTAGAAGTGGAATCAAAGTCATAACAATCATACTCGATAGAATTCCCGAGAAAAACCCAGCCGGAACCAACCATATGACTTTATCGAGTAACTCGGGTGTACCGAAGTAACTAAACAAACTAATTAGAAAAATAGTGATCGCATTGACCAGCCCTACGCGGACCCCTGCCTTGTAGATATCATTTCGTGAATGACAATTGTGTACGCTTCGAGCGGCAGTAATTGAGCCGAGTATCGTTACGATTAAGAACGAAAATTTAGCATCGACCATAAAGGATAGGGCCAAAGTGATGAATACTGAAAAAATCCATACCACTTCACCCGAAACAAGAAGAAGGCCCACCATCATTGTGGCCGCCGCAACGGGGGCTAAGTACATGAAAAATTCTTGGGGAATCTGCTTTCCAAATTTAGAGAGAAAAGCGGCCTCCATAATAACAAAGAAGAGCTTTGTCAGTCCGACAATCGTCAATGTCACCACGGCCATGATCGATATTTCTTTAACTTGAACCCGTACACGATTCAGGGAAAAGCGCTTCAAATAACTGAAGAAGACGAGAATCAATAAAAAGAACAGCAATGAAACCGAAAGAGCAATTAAGGACTGCTTGCGTCCCGCCTTTTGCTTTTGAATTTCATTGAGTAGAGATAAGTGAATCGGCTGAACCGCCTGCCCTTCTCTAATGATAAGTTGATTCTTTTTGACGGCAATGACAACCGGTAAAACCGACTCTCTTGCTGCCTTAATTCGCGCTTCAGTTTCTTGCTTATTGAGTGTCAGCGAGGGACTTAAAAGGCTTCTCACAAATTGACCAATGACTCTTCGATCCCGAGAAGGAAAATCCTTAAATCCATAAATACCAGAAAAACTAAAATCAGACTTATTATCGAGATCCGTAATTTGATCTCTCTGAATCAAACGCTCTCTGCCATCTTCTCGCGCGATACTTCGCATGATCAACTGGCTTTGCCCGGGACGGAGGTAGGACTCAATCCCTTCGACCATTTGCCGGGAAGCATACATGTCTAGCGCGTCGACAATGACGTTTTCAACTTCGATTGAAAATCGCTTTTCGAGGAGCCATTTAAAATGCTCTTCCGAGACACTCCTATTGATCGCCTTTTCAAAGAGGTCCCGCTTTTCTTCGACTAATTGAGAAATTAGCTCTCTTCGCTTACTCCGAGACTTGGGCCACTTCATTTCTTCGAGATCGAGGCGAAACTCTCTTGAATTTAATAAAAACTTATTTACTAGTTCCTGATTGGGTCGAGGGTCAAAATCAAAGACCGGGGGCTGCGCTTCTTCTTCTTCTTGTTGCTTTTTATGGGTGGCCACCTGGTCCACAATTTCGAAACTCATGGGCGATCGCATATCGCGAATGGCCTGCTGGCCAAGTACCATTCGATGGGGTACTTCAAAGTCATAGATAATTAAAAAAGCGAGAACAAAGCAAAACAGAAAAAGGCTACTCAACTTTTTGAGGCTGTACTTTTCTTCCATCTGAAAAGCGAACTTACCAAAGAAGGTCTTCTCGAGCTCCAGCCCCTTAACCCACTTCAGAAAGCTTTGGGAATGATCCACGTATTTAGAGCGGTGGTGCACGTTTTCTTTGTTATTGGATTTCCTGTTTTTGCCCATTAATCCTCGTTATTTCTATACTTATATGATACTCCTTTCACAGCAAAAAGGGAATGAATCAAGGGAGTATTTCTCATGCCTAAACCGCCAGAAAACCTGCGTGATTTTAGTAGCTTAGTTAAGGTCGTTGAAAATCTTAGAGGTCCTGATGGATGCCCCTGGGACAAAGAGCAAACCCACCGAAGTCTTACGCCTTACGCCCTGGAAGAAGCCTGCGAACTGGCAGAAGCTATTGAATCTGGAGATTCCAGTGAAATGGTGAGTGAATTGGGAGACCTCCTTCTACAAGTTGTTCTTCACGCTGAGATTGCGCGGCAAGAGGGAGTGGCTTCTATCGAAGATGTCGTTGAGTCCATCAATCAAAAAATGATCCGTCGCCATCCCCACGTTTTTTCAAATACTGAGGTTTCCGGTAGCGATGAAGTTCTAAAAAACTGGGACCAGATCAAAGCCCAAGAAAAAGCCGCAAACCCCCTACGGGATGGAGAGTTCGAAGTTCCCAGATCGTTACCCGCTCTCTCGCGGAGCTATAAAATTGGCAAAAAAACCAAGAAGACGGGATTTGATTGGCAAGAACCAACAGAAGTCTTTGCGAAACTAACCGAGGAATATGGCGAAGTGAAAGAAGTTCTCGACAACAATGGGTCCCAAGAGGAACTCGAACACGAAATTGGCGACCTCTTGTTTGCGACAGCCCAACTTGCAAGACACCTAAACATTGATCCCGAACAGGCCTTGCGTGCCACCAATCAGAGATTTGAAAAGCGGTACGCGAAAATGCTTGATTACTGTGATCAAGCACAGAAAAGTTTTTTGAGTCTCAGTACCGACGAAAAAGAAGAACTCTGGAATCGGGCTAAGAAGGAAGAAACTGACTTAGTTTAACATTAAGCCCTAAATCAAAGTACGTGGTCTCTTAAGATGCATTATCTCTTAGCCAATAACTTTAGATTTCATCAGATTTTTTGATTTAAGGGCTTTCCTCGGACGTCTCAACTTTGCAAGCCGGGAGATCGCGCCATTTTTGTATGGTATCAACCCAAGTCTCGTTTTCGAAAAACACCGAATATTGACCCGAACAGGCATCGGTTAAATCAAATTTTGTGACTTGTATCTGTTTATCCTCTTCGTGAAAAGCCAGAAGACTTTGGTCTTTTGAAAAGAACCAAAACTGAGTCGACGATTTCAATTCTAGACTACAAAGGAGGGTGCCATTAGAAAACGAAATATGAAATTTTCCCGCTCGATCGCCCACGTCCGTACGTTCAAAAACATAGGGACCATAGGCCACCTTAAATGAATCGCCATAAATCTTCTCTCGAATATGGTGGGCCGACAGTAAGACAGGAGCACAATCAATTTCTTTATCAAGATTTGACTGATCTTGATTTTTCCATTCCGCCTCGGAATCGTGGTAGGCCTTCGAAGTGACGACGTACTTCTTAGCATCTTCACTCATGTTTCCAGGGCCAACTGTTACACAGGCATTGAATAAAACCAATGTGACTAGAAAGATAAACGTTTTTAATCCACTTTTTGCCATAGTACGACTACACCCTATTTCTTGCTTTAGGCTTCTTTTTGACGCCAAAAAATCCCTGTATTTTTCGAACCATTCTTTTTAAAGAAAGCTCGTCGCGCAGCATCCCCTCGAAGAGAACAAAAATATCGGGGTCCAACCAATTGTGAAAAAACACTCGTGCTGTTTTTTGTAATAAAAGGTGGCGTGCAAAACTAGAGTTTTGAAACTCTGATCGCTCATTTTTGTGGAAGAGGTGATAAACCTCACACTCGCTGAGGTGGAGGCTACATCCCGAGCGGTAGGCTCGAAGGCCTAAGTCAGTGTCTTCGAAGCCGTAGAAAATATAGTTTTTGCGAAACCAACCCAAGTCTTTAAAGAGCTGCCGCTTTAAACTCAATGTATGGGTACAAACATATTTCCAGCAATTGTCGAGATTCATCCAACCTGAGGCATCGGCCATATCGTAGAATTTCTCCCAATACCCACCCTCCGGAACAAAAGTATCTTTGCCAATAACAATGTCATCATAATTGGTCTCAAGGGAACTAACCTCTCTCTTTAAATGGGGTCGACGGCATTGAACCAGATCATAGGATTTATGTTTTTCGATGAGGTGACTGAGAAAGTTTTTAGGGGTCAGGATATCTGAATCTAAAAATGAAAGAATATTACCCTCTGCATGCTTCACTCCCAGATTTCGAGAAACACCGGCTCGGTACTGGGAATCTCCCATGGCTCGACTTTTATGACGAGGATAAAAAATGTACTTAAAATTGACCTTCTCTTTAAAATTCTCAGCAAAGTTTATGAGAGCTTCTTGGCTTCCATCATCACTCCCATCGTCGACTACGATGACTTCAAACTTTTCTTTATCCAGGTCTTGCTGAAAGAGGTGGCGCACGGTATTCACTACGTAGTCGCGATTATTATAGGTTGGAATAACAACTGATACTTCTTTCTCGGCAGAGCCAAAAGATGTACTGTAAAAAACCTGCACGAGAGACTCTAAATCCATAGCCGGATCAACCCTCGGATCCCAGATATCAATACCTCGAGGAGCCTGAAACTTGAGACGCGGAAACTCTTTCAATATTCGAGACATCAATCGATAAATTTCTTCGACTGTCAGGTAGGGGTCATCCACATCAAAAGAGTATGGAAAATACCAATATAGTTTTTTCCACTCTTCCTCACCCAAAGCTTCGAGAATCTTTTTAAAGTTCAGATCTTGCCGACCCAAGAGAGTGTAATAATAATCAGCCGATCCGGCCTTTAATTTATCGACGAGTTCTCTATCTTTGAGCTGATAATTTTCGAGCAGAATATTTATTATGAGATCTTTTCCCAAGAGCTTTTCTTCGACCAGAGACCAATTTAAGTGCATGGACAGGGAGTTCACTTCGACAACAACGGCAAAGCCTTGGTTTCTTGTTTCATCAATAATTTGTTGTAAGTCGTCTCGAAAAATAGAGTTGGCAGGATAAACAATCGTAGAATAGTTTCCACTTTTAGCCCTCTTTAGACCGCGAAGAATCGAGTCCCAATCGCGATCGGGCTCTTGAACACAACCGAGCATCACATCGAAAACACTATCCTTGTGACTTGGACTCTGAGTCAGAGGCATATAGTAAAAGCGCTCGTACTGTTTTTGGGACTTCGCCATGTACTCTCTCCTGACCAAAGAATCACGGATAATGACACTCCCTGCCATTGACCCCAATAGAGATTCTTCTACTCTTATCTATAGAGAAGCTTAAGGAATATATTGAAATTTTTAAATAAAAAACCAAAGCTTCACTGCGAAGCACAGAACAAAAACAATCTCTCGGTAAAGCCTTCCTATGAAATTGAGCCTAATTGTTCCAAGCCATCATCGTTTTGAGGACATCAAAGATCTCCTCAAAGAGATTCCTCTGCAAAATCTCGATGAGAACGCTTTTGAAGTTTTGATTGTTGCAAATCTTGAAGACCCTAAGCTGCGCAAACTGTGCAAAGACTCATCCCTGGTGAACGTCTTTTATCACCACGTCGGTCAAGTGGGAGTCAATCGCGCTCGAAACCGGGGCATCGAGTATTCTCGTGGAGAGATTTTACTCTTTATCGATGACGATTGCCGCTTTCCCGATCCTGACTACTTAGGTCGCGTTATTGAAGCCCACGAAAAATATCCTGACACCCTTGGCATCGGTGGTCGCTACATTCCTCCTGAAACCCTCACCCACCTTGAATTTGCCTACTTTCTTAATTCCGACCTATGGCTCAGTCAGTCCCTTTTTGAAGACAATAAAACGAGAAACCTTATTGGAGGT